>WJIX01000100.1 GCA_014730075.1 bacterium
ACCTTCAGGGATGGCCTAACAAGCTCGCGGAGCAGTCCTCCAGCAGTCCCAGGGTGGGAGATATTGACGGGGACACAGATTATGAGGTGGTCATCGGCGCTGAATACATGTATGCCTGGCACCACGACGGAGTGGAGGTCCGTGACGGGGACAGCCACCCGGTAAGCTGGGGTATCTTCAGTACTGGCGGCGATAACTTTACCGCCTCTCCGGTGCTGGTGGACCTGGACGGCGAGCCGGGCGCTGAGATAGTAGCGGCAGCCTGGAACACCGAAGAGATCTATGTCTTCGACAGCGAGGGGGGCAATTTCACCCCCAACTGGCCGAAGCAGACCGAGCATCTCTGCTGGGCCAGCCCGCTGGCAGCTGATTTCGACGGTGACGGGGACCGGGAGATAGCAGCTTACGACCTGGGCGGGGTTGTCTATGTCTGGCATGGAGACGGAACGGAGCTGATGGACGGAGACAGCAATCCGTCCACTGACGGCATTTTCTTCAGGGCGGGATCTATTTCTGATGGCTGGCATAACAGCACACCCGCTTTTGCCGACATAGATCAGGACGGGATCGTGGAGCTGATAGCCTGCGCCAACAGGGACAGTATATACTGCCTCAACTCCGACGGTTCGCATGTAAGCGGCTGGCCGGTATCTCTGGTGGATCTCAACGCGAAGGTCCCGGCCAGCCCGGTTGCGGGAGATATCGATGGTGACGGAGAGATGGAAGTGATTGTGGTTAATGACAAGAACAGGATTATCGCTCTTAACCATGATGGAACAGAGATGAGCGGGAGCTGGCCTCTGTTCATCGATACGGGGGACGATTTCATCGCCTCCCCGGCGCTGGCCGATCTTACCGGTGACGGAAAGCTTGAAATCGTTATGCCGGATCGCGATGGTAACTGCTGGATATACCGATATGACGGCTCGGTGCTGCCTGGCTGGCCTCAGAATTTCAATAATGGTTCTGCCGGTATGACTGAATCCTCCCCGGTTATCGCCGATATCAACAACGACCAGTCCCTGGACATAATTCTGGGGTGCGAGAACGGCTGGCTCAATGCCTGGGATATAAGCGGAAACTTAATCCTTGGTTTCCCTATAAAGCTCAAGGGGTATATACGTGGAACCCCCGTGGTAAAGGACCTGGACAAGGACGGCGACGTCGAGCTGATAGCTGCATGCTGGGATTACAATGTCTATGTATGGGACCTGGATGCTGAAGGTTACTATAATTATGACCCCTGGCCCTCTTTCCACGGAAACCGGCATAACAACGGCTGGTACCATTACAGCGGTGTCACCGCCGCCGAAGATATGATGTTCAGTTACCGGCTGCTGGATGGTCCGGTGGTTGCGACCAGATGGCTGGTGAGTTCCGTTGAGAGGAGGTGGAACCTCCTTAGGAAAGAAGAAGGGGGCGAGTACCGGGTTCTGGCCTCAGACCTGTCAGCCGATCAGAGCAGCCTGATACTGTATCAGGACAGCTCGGCGGAGGAGGGGCAGACCTATTACTACATGCTTCAGGCGCGATCTGAGAAAGAGATTCTTCTGGAGACCGAAGGGATCAGCATCCCGGTAACCATGGCCAGGCTCTATCAGAACTACCCCAACCCCTTTAACCCGGCCACCAGGATTGACTTCAACGTCCCGGGTTCGAACGCCGCGCGGGCGAATGTTCTTCTGGCGGTTTACGATGTACGAGGAGCGATGGTGAAGGTACTGATGAACCGCTCAGTTGCCGGCGGAAGGCATACCGTTCAGTGGCAGGGCAACAACAGCAGGGGCAGCCGGGTAGCGAGCGGAGTGTACTTTGTCCGGCTCCAGGTGGGTGGTTTCAGTGACACCAGGAAGATGATACTTCTCAGGTAATATCGACTCATCCGGAAAGAAGATCTGTCATCCGGCCTGCTTGTTGATAACGCGGGCCTGGGGGTGAAGGCCTCCGGCCAGAATTTTTCGATATTCAGTCTTCAATCATTGACAGAATAAAACGAACTTTTGTATGGTATGGTAGTTGTTGCAGGCACCACATTGATTAATTAATAGTTAAGGATAGAATATGAATTATCAGCTCAGCGAAGAAGAAAGAATGCTCCGTAAGACCGCCGCCGATTTTGCCAACCGCTCTCTCGCCGCGGTGGCGGAGGAGAGCAACAGGGAGGGGATTTTTCAGGATCAGATCTATCGGGAACTGGGAGAGCTCGGTTTCATGGGCATGACTGTGCCGGAGGAATATGGGGGGGTTGACTTCGGGAATTTCTGCCTGGCGCTGGCCATCGAAGAGATCAGCCGTGTGTGCGCTTCCACCGCGGTGGCGATATCAGTTCATAACTCGCTGGTAAACTGGGCCATAATGAAATTCGGGAGCAGCCAGATGAAAGAAAATTACCTTCCGCGGCTGGCCTCGGGAGAGCTGCTGGGAGCGTACGCGCTGACTGAGCCTGGAGCCGGCAGTGATGTCTCCGCAATAAGTACCTCGGCTGTCCTGGAAGGGGATACGTACAAGCTGAACGGAACCAAGAACTTCATATCCACCGGGGACAAAGCCGGTGTGATTATCGTATTCGCAAGAACCGACTCTGAAGACAGAAAAGGCGGGCTGAGTGCTTTCGTGGTCGAGCCCGATTCCCCCGGGTTTTCGATAGGGAAGAAAGAGGACAAGATGGGGCTGAGCGCTTCCACCACGGTTGAGCTGGTCTTCGAGGATTGCGAGATCCCCGCGGCGAATATCCTGGGAAGTGAAGGGCAGGGTATGAGTATTGCTCTGGGGGGGCTGGAGGGAGGAAGAATAGGTATAGCGGCTCAGTCGCTGGGAATTGCCCAGGCCGCCATGGACGAAGCGGTTAAATATGGCAGGGAGAGGCAGCAGTTCGGACGGAGAATACTTGATTTTCAGGGGAACCAGTTCAAGATAGCTGAGATGGCGACCAGGCTGGAGGCAGCCCGCCTGCTGGTTTACCAGGCAGCCCGTCTCAGGGACAGGGGAGAACCCTGCGCCAGGGAATCATCCATGGCCAAGCTGTATGCTTCGGAGGCCGCCAATTACCTGGCATACCAGGCGCTTCAGATCCATGGAGGGGTGGGATATACCAGTGAATTTCTGATTGAACGGCTTTATCGTGACGCCAGGGTACTGGAGATCTACGAAGGAGCCAGCGAAATCCAGAAGATAGTAATTTTCAGAGAGGTAATGAAGGAATACGACAGGATTATGCCTGATTGATAACTGACTGATCTACCTGTATCGGAAGGAGGATACGTTGGAGATTATAGTTCTTTTAAAACGTGTGCCGGATACCGAGGCGAAAATACTGATCAATAGCGAGGGTGACGGTATCCGGGAGGATGGAATTAAATATATAATCAATCCCTATGATGAATACGGTATAGAGGAGGGTCTGAAATTAAAGGAAAAGGTACCAGAGAGCACCGTTACGGCGGTGTGCATGGGGCCGGAAGAGTCTACCGAGGTTATCCGTACCGCCCTGGCCATGGGAGCGGACAAGGCGATCCATATCTGCGACTCCTCTCTCGAAGATGCCGACCCCAAAACCGCCGCGGCGGCCCTGGCCGGAGTAATCCGCGAGAACGGTTTCGATATCATCTTCTGCGGCAAGCAGGGTATCGATTACGACAGGGGCCAGACACATGCTTACCTGGCTCAGATGCTTGATATCCCGCAGGTGAACGTAATAACCGCATTTGAGATCAGTGACGATAACAGCACCGTTACCCTGGAGAGAAGGATTGAGGGCGGAAATGAAATGGTGGAAGCGAAGCTCCCGGCAATCATTTCCTGCGAGAAAGGGCTGAATGAGCCCCGGTACGCTTCACTCCCGGGGATAATGAAGGCAAAGAAGAAGGAGATCAGCAAAATGACCGCTGCTGATATCGGGGTGGAGAGTATTACTGAGGATATCAAGATACTGAAATGGCTTCCTCTTCCAAAGAGCGGGGAATGCAGGATGATAGAGGGCGAGGAGACCGCCGACCAGGTAAGTGAACTGGTTAAATTGCTGCGAGAAGAGGCCAAGGTAATATAGATTGAATATCGAGGAGGAAAGATATAATGTCTGATGTTCTTGTGTTCGGAGAGATTAGAGAGGGTAAACTGAAAAAGACTGTCTACGAACTGATGACCGCCGCCGATAAGGTAGCGAAGGGAACCGGAGGGGCGGTAGACGCACTCCTGATAGGCAGGGGTGCCTCTGAGAGCGGTAATGAAATCGCGGACCTCGGATTCCGTAAGATTGTCTGCGTCGATAGCGACAGCAATTACTCCACCGAGGGGTATGCTGAGATTATGAAAAACCTGCTTTCCGGGGCCGGTTACAGCCATATTTTCTTCCCTGCCACCTCAATGGGCCGGGACCTCTGCCCCAGGGTGGCTTCGATAGTGAACGGGGTGGTCTTCAGCGACTGCGTGGATATAAGCTGGGAGGACGGCAAATGCGTCGCCAGAAGACCGGTTTACTCCGGAAAATTATATCTGGAGGTTTCCGGAGCAGAGGATGATACTCCGGTATTTATTACGGTAAGGCCCAATAACCTGCCGCCGGCGGAACCTTCCGGCGAGAAGGCCGAAGTTGTAACCGAATCATCTGAGGTCAGCGAAGATATGATCAGGGCGATTGTTACCGAGGTGGTGGCAACCTCTGGCGGAAGGCCCGATATAACAGAGGCCGATATTATCATATCAGGGGGCAGGGGAATGAAGGAGGAGAAGAACTTCGAAATCCTCGGGGAACTTGCCGACCTGCTGGGAGGGGCGGTAGGCGCCTCCAGGGCGGCGGTGGATGCCGGGTACGCTCCAAACGCCAACCAGGTGGGGCAGACCGGGAAGATCGTAAACCCCAAACTTTACATAGCATGCGGTATATCAGGAGCGATTCAGCACCTGGCCGGTATGAGAACATCCAAGGTAATTGTTGCGATCAACAAGGATCCCAATGCACCTATATTCGAGAAGGCGCATTATGGCATAGTGGGAGACCTTTTCGATGTGGTCCCGGCGCTGACTGAAGAGATCAGGAAGATTCTATAGCCTGAGTAAAGCTGAAATTCCGCACAGGGAGGAGCTCTCCGGGACTCTGCTGTTTTCCGGATCTGTTCTCCATGCGGTGAAGAGGGAGATCATATGAGTGTTCAAGGTATAATAATGCTGGTACTTCTTCTGGCCGTGCTGGCCGTGTTTTTCCTGGTGGCCAGGAGGTTGATAAGGGCGCTGATGCTGGGCCAGCCCGAGGAAAACAGGCTGGACAGTATAGGAGAGAGGATCAAGTCGGTTGTGGTCTTCGTGGCCGCCCAGGCCAGGGTGCTTTCCCAGCCGGCCGGGTTGGGGCATTTCGTGATATTCTGGGGCTTCATATTCATCACCCTGGGGACCATAGAGCATATCCTGGGTATGATCGTTTCAGGATTCAGCTACAGGGCCCTGTTCGGAGACGGAGTGGCCGGTGTGATCTCCTTCTGCCAGGATATACTGGCCTTCCTGGTGCTGGTAGCGATAGTGGTTTCGGTTTTCAGGCGTTTCGTGCTCAAGCCGGTAAGGCTGGAGACAGATGATCCCAAGGTCAAGATAGACGCCACCTTCATTCTGGCACTTATCTTCGTGCTGATCCTTCTGATGTACGGAATGAAGGGCGCCGGAATTATAATGGATGAGGTAGACCCGGGATACGCGCCGGTATCGGCAATAGCCGCCGGGATGATAGAGGGCAGGGTGGGGAATGTGGAAGCGTTCGAGAGCTATTTTGCCTGGGCCCACCACCTGATCATTTTCTTCTTTCTGATCTACATTCCCTTCTCCAAGCATATCCATATTCTGGGGGCAATTCCGAATGTGTTTCTGAGGAAGCTGGGAAATAAGGGAACGCTCAGGAGGATGGATTTCGAGGATGAGAGCGCCGAGAAATTCGGTAAATCCAATCTGACCGATTTCACCTGGAAGCAGCTGCTGGACCTCTATGCCTGCACGGAGTGCGGAAGGTGCCAGGCGGCCTGTCCCGCATACCTGACCGGCAAAACCCTAAGCCCATTCAAGGTAATACATAATCTGCGGGAACACCTTATGAGTGAAATGAAGCCGCTTCTCTCCGACGGGGAATATCAGGGAGAACAGATCGTTCCGGAGGTGGTATCCGATGAGAGTATGTGGGACTGCACCACCTGCGGAGCCTGCCTTCAGGAGTGTCCACCGTTCATAGAGCATGTTCAGGCGATAGTAGACCTGCGGAGATACTTCGTGCTTACGGAGGCCTCTTTCCCGCAGGAGGCACAACCGGTGTTCCGGAATATGGAGGTCAATTACAATCCCTGGGCTTTCGGTTACGCGGACAGGGCGAATTGGTCGGAGGGGCTGGATGTCCCGCTGGCCTCAGATAAGAAGAGTTTTGATGTGCTGTACTGGGTCGGTTGCGCCGGTTCCTTCGATGACCGGGGCAAAGAGGTAGCCAGGGCGATGGTGAAGCTTCTTACCCGGGCGGGAGTCGATTTTGCTATTCTCGGTACCGAGGAGAAGTGCTGCGGCGATTCCGCCAGGAGACTGGGGAACGAATACCTGGCCCAGATGCTGATAGATTCGAACATAGAGACGATGAGAAAATACAGTTTCAAGAGGATAGTCACCGCCTGCCCGCATGGCTACAACGCGCTGAAGGTTGAATATCCTCAGTTCGGATTCGAGGCAGAAGTCCTTCATCACAGCCAGCTTCTGCTCGAGCTGATCAGAGAGGGAAAGCTCAAGGATCTCTCGGTGGAGAAGAGCAGCGGCATTTACCACGATTCATGCTATCTGGGCAGATACAATGATGTCATAGACCAGCCCAGGGACCTGCTGGAATCGATACGTGGAGTGGAGCTCAGGGAGTTCGACAGGAAGAAGAAGAGGAGCTTCTGTTGCGGCGCCGGGGGAGGGAGGATGTGGCTGGAAGAGACCGCCGGGGAGAGGATCAACGAGAGCAGGGTGGACGAGGCGCTGGCAGAGGGCGCCGGGCAGATATTCACGGCCTGCCCGTTCTGCATGACCATGTTCGAGGATGGCCTGAAGGCAAAGGATAATGAAGAGGTGCAGGTAAGGGATATAGCGGAGATACTTCTTGCGGCAAACCAGAATGGGGACTCCGGTTAATCATACCTTGCGCTCAGAAACTGGCCGAGAGAGAGGCCGATATCAGGGTAATGGAGAAGTCGTCTCCCCGCCTGGTATGCTTCTCCGGATCGTGCATCAGAAACAGATCCACACTGAAGCTGCGGTATACCGATACCGATCCCATCAGCGAAACCCGGCTGAAGGTAAAGTTCGAATAGATATCCTCCAGCTGATACTGGCGGTATCCCGGTTCATAACTGAGGCTGAACCAGTATCCGTTTCCATACATGAAATCATATGAGGCCATCAGGGAATACTCGCTGTATCTTTCCTCTTCGAGCTGATCGCAGAGCAGCCGGGCGTACCTGGGCTGGAATGAAAACCTGCTGTTTTTCCAGGCCGGAATGGTAAATTCCATTCCTCCACGGATGAAATGGGTGTCGAAATAGAGCTGGTCGGTGTAATCGTACATATATGATTCGCCGTCAAAGATAATGGAAAATCCCGGTTTATCTCCCCTTATCAGCGAAATCTTCGAATATGATATGATCAGCCATGAAGATGGCCTGGAACCGCCGTTGTAGTCCCTCCTGTCAGCCGATACGCTCAGATCGATTCCTGCGCCGTCCCAGCCGCCCAGGTACGCGCTTCCCTCCAGAATGGTCCTTCGGTAGTTAAGCTCGGTCGTGTCGGGAGCCTGGCGCGTTCCCAGAGATGCCGCCAGGCGGAATCCGTTTTCCAGTATTGAGCCGGCGTCGCATTCTATGCCGGTATCGATATAATGATAGTCGTAATCAAAGTCGGTATGTTCGTCGTAATCGACCAGTTCGAACCTCGACCTGGACCTGATCCGCAGCTTTTCCGAAAACCTCTTTCCGATCTTCAGCCCGGTGTTAAGCTGGCGGTAGTCGTTGCTGAAGCTGTAATCGCTCCCCTCGCGGAAATGTTTCAGGAAGAAGTCTGTCTCGATCCCGACCTGCAGTGAGCCGGGGCTGCCTGAATCAAGACTCACCCTGAATCTCTCATCCACGGTCTGGTTGCCGAATTTCAGGGAGTTTCTGAAATTGGCCCCGACACCACTGATTTTTCCGGAGTACCGGTTGACCATGTTCAGGTAATATTCGTTCAGTGACTCGGTGGTGTCGTTCTCCAGGACGGTATAACGGTCGATGAATGAGTCGTAACCGGAGCTGATCCTGGTTTCGGCTGCGGGCCCGCCCAGAGAGAAGGCGGAGAGGAGCAGCAAAGCCGATGCCGCCGCTGCGATGATACCCTTATGATTGCGTGCAGAACTGTTCTGTCTCAATAGGTTTTCTCCGGGATTATAAATTCCTCAACCGGTTCAAACATGCTGCCGGCAACTGTTTCAAGATAAATTGTTTCACTGCTTTTTACAACAGGAATGCTGGCCATGAATTATCCGGGAATGAAAGAATCACTGGTATAAAAAGAATTTATCAGGGGTGTCCGGCTGCTGCCTGCCCGTGGAGTTGCCAGGATGGCAACCGGCCGGTCAGCATATCTCCGATATCCGGTTGAAGATGTTCCGGGAGATCCTGATCTCGGAGTAGGCCGCTTCCAGCTTTCCTGCATCGATCAGGGTTCGGGCCTTTTCCATATGAGATACCGCTCTCTGGTACAGGGCTTTCCCTTCTTCTTTTCCACACCTTTCCACCAGGTCTCTGATCTGTTCATTCCTGGCAGCCAGCTTCTCATACTCTGACCTTACAGCTTCTACGGTGAGGCCATTATCCTTTGCCCCCTTCGAGATAAGTTGCTCGGCCCGCTCTACCAGCTTGCCCGCGTTGGTGACCTTTCCCTCGAGGTAGTTATCCTCCGCTTCTGCCAGAAGCTGCTCCGCCTTTTCCAGGGCCCGCCGGTCAGATTCCGAGCCTGATCCCTTTTCTCTTGCTTTCTCGAGTCTGAACCAGGCCTGGTCCAGGGAGGCTTCCAGCCCTTTCTCCGTCGATGAATTTATCCGCCTTATCAGTCCGCGCATCAGCTTCTCACTCTGATTGATGGTGGAGTTGCAGGCATGATAACGGCCGTCGGCGAGCAGGTTCTTTGCTTTCTCAAGCTGTTTTCTGGCTGTGGCCAGCTGTTTCCTGGCCTGCCGGTCTCCTCTTCTTGCCACAATCCGGGAGGTGCGGGCGGTCAGCCTGTCCAGTATATTCATCCTCCGAATGCAGGTGTTCTTGAGCTTATTCAGCCTCCGGAATCTCCTGTCAGCCTGTTCGGTCAGATTGTGAGCCTTCTCAGCCAGTTTAAGGGCGGGTCGGTTGTTCATCTGAGAGTAGTTGGTGTGGGCTTTCTCCAGCAGCCCCCTGGCATCCATGATGAACCTGTTTATTCTCATGTCCCTGATCCCGGACTGGGAGACCCGGGATTTGAGAACGGTTAGTTTCTCCGCGGTTCTTTCGAATAACCTGCGGGCCTTCTCGACCACCCTGGTATCGGTCCTGGCCAGGGCAATGGCGTGCTTGGCTTCCTCCCTGGCTGCCCTGGTGAACTTGTAAGCGGTTAAATTGCCCGCCTTGCTGGAGAAGTCATTAGCTCTGTTTCGCGCCCTGTTCTGGAGTTCGACTGCCTTTTCCAGGGTGATCCGGGCCTTCAGGGAGCGGCTGTTCTGAACTGCTTCTGTAGCCTGTTCGATTACCCGGTCGGTCAGGGAAAGGGCTGATTGTATCCTTTCCGCTTCCACCGACTGGGCCGCCACATCGCTGAGTCCGGAAAAGAGTATCAGAAACGGTATGATATATAATATTTTCTTTATACTGTTCATTTTATTCTCCTTCTCGGACCAATAATTTGGCAAGAGGTGTGCCACCGGCGAACAAATAATATATCCTCATGTAATATAATGTATTAACTCCTTTTCAGAATGGCTGAATATATCTTTTTGTACCTTTCGGTTCATCTCCAGTGTACCTGCCGGTACATTCAGGGCGACAGCCGGCCAGGAAACGGTTCCACTCTCAGGTAATATCATCAGTATCTATACCGTACTTATCGAGTTTTCCGTAAAGGACCCTCCTGGTGATTCCCAGCAGCTCGGCGGCCTTTGATTTGTTCCCGCCGGTCTTTCCCAGCGCTTTTCTTATCAGAAGCTCTTCAATCTGATCCAGTGAACGGTCTCCAATGAGCGAGTCTAGATACGATTCCGGGGAGGCCGCCCCGGCAGGCTCCATGAACTGAATATGCTTTTCCGAGATCGTTTCGGCCCCGGCCAGTATCACCGCCCTCTCCAGTACATTCCTGAGCTCTCTCACATTGCCGGGCCAGTGGTATCCGGCCAGCATCTTTTCTATTCCGGGCGAAAGCTCCCCTGCCGGTTTGCCCAGCCGGTTCAGAAAGTGCTTGGCCAGGAGGGGGATATCAACCTTCCTCGCTCTCAGAGGAGGGATAGTTATCGGAAAGACATTGAGACGGTAAAGCAGATCGTCCCTGAAGCCGCCGGAGGTTTTCATCCCGGACAGGTCCTTGTTGGTAGCGGCTATTATCCGTACATCCACCTCCACGGTGGTGGACCCTCCCACCGGAAGGATCTGGCCGTTTTCGAGAACGCGAAGCAGTTTGGCCTGCAGCTGAAGCGGCATATCACCTATCTCGTCCAGAAAGAGGGTCCCGCCGTCGGCCAGTCTGAACAGCCCCGGTTTCCTGCCATCGGCTCCGGTGAAGGCTCCCTTTTCGTAACCGAACAGCTCCGATTCCAACAGAGTCGCCGGCACCGCCGCGCAGTTTATCGCTATGAAGGGGTTCTTCACCCTGGCACTGTTGATGTGGATCAGCTCCGCGGCGATCTCCTTTCCGGTGCCGCTCTCGCCCTGCACCAGGACCGGGGTGTCGGTGGGCGCCACCTTTCTGAGCTTCTCCTTCACCTCCCTGATCTGCTCTGATTCTCCGATCATCCTGTCAGACGCGCCTTCCAGCGAAGCCTTCTCCCGGAGCGCCCTGTTCTCAGATATGAGGTTCTGCCGCTCCTCTATCCTCGATATAAGGAGGCTTACTTCCTCCATCCGGAAAGGTTTGGTAAGGTATTCGTAAGCACCTTCCTTCATGGCCGTAACGGCTGTGCTGGTGCTGGCGTAAGCGGTCATTATCACGAATTCCGTTCCCGGGTAATTGCTCTTGACCCTTTTCAGAAGCTCGATTCCTTCCATATCCCCCAGCTTGAGGTCGCAGAGGATAATATCCGGGGCCGATTCTCCTATAGCCTTCAGGGCTTCGTTCCCGCTCAGGCTGGTCCTGACCTGGTGGCCGTCCTCCGAAATCCTGTCTCCCAGAAGTTTCAGTATCTTTCTCTCATCATCCACAATAAGTACTTTACTCATATTCCTCTCCTGATTCTGCTTCTGCCCCGGCCGGCAGGTATATGGTTATGGTGGTTCCCGAGCCCGGCTGGCTCTTCAGCTCCACTGACCCCCCGTGGGCCCTGACGCATTCGGCCACCACGGAGAGGCCCAGCCCGCTCCCCGAACCCCTGGTGGTATAGAACGGCTCGAAGACCTTTCCCTGGTCCTTCTCCGGAATCCCCGGCCCGTTATCAGAGAATACCAACCGGTAGCTTTCCCCTGCTCTGTCCAGCCCTACGGTGATCCTGCCCTCTTCCTGGAGGGACTGAACGCTGTTGACCAGGATATTCATGAATGCCTGGAGGAGCCTTTTCTCGTCCCCCACGAAGGGGGCCGGAACCCAGTCCGGGGCTGTTTCTATGACCAGACCTCCGCTCCTGACCGCTTTTTCTATCGATTTTACGCTCCTGGCCAGTATCCTGCCCAGGTCGGTCCTTTTCTTCTCGCTCTTTCCCCCCCTGGAGAAGGAGAGGTACTCGGTAAGGGTCCTGTCCAGCCGGTCGATCTCCTCGATTATGAATTCGTCTATCTCAGCGGCCTCGTCCGGGTGCTTGCCCCTGAGCTTCTCGGCGCTGCTTCTTATTATGAAAAGAGGGTTTCTTATTTCGTGGGTGATAACCGCGGTCATCCTTCCCATGGAGGCCAGTGTCTCCGATCTAAGAAGAGATTCCCGGGCCCTTATCAGGGAGTCGGTTGATTTCAGTATCAGAATAACCGCCAGAATGATTCCGGCAGCCAGAAGCAGGGAGGTGGCCATTAGGGATGTTCGCCAGTCCTCCATGCTCTTGAGGAATGTAGGGCTTGCCTCCACTGCTGCTACAAGCTCCGATCTCTTTCCGGGGCCGTTCAAAGGAGCGTAACCCGCCTTCATGTAGCTTCCGTATTCAGAGCCGATCAGTTCTGTGGATGACGCTTTCCCCTCCAGGGCGTTCACTATCGCGCGGTAATCCATATTCCAGTTCAGGTAATCCTCCCCGGGGCGGACCAGGCCGGTCTCGGAGGAGAAGAGGACCTTGCCGTCCTCCCTGATAACCATGATACTGGCCAGGGAGTACCTGGACCTGATATCCCGCAGGGAGTTTTCCGCGTCTTCGCTGAGCTCCAGGCGGGGGGCGTCCAGCTCGGAGTAATCGATGCTGTAGCCGCTGCGCAGGTTCGCCGATACCAGCGAGGCGATGGAACGGAGTCTGATCCCGAACTCGCGGTCCAGGCTGGACCTGATCTCGCGGTAATAATACCAGTTGATGAATACGGCGGTAAATGCCAGGACCACCAGGGCTCCTGCCATCCACCTGTTCCTCAGTACTGATAGAATTCCAATTCTGTTCATCTTGATAAAGTGGGTATAAAATTGTTTTCTGTCAGGATACTCATCGGAACCGGTTTGTTCAAGTTTATTTATCAGAAGCGGTAAGAGGAGAGAAGCCCGGCCGATGCCCGGATATCAGGGCGATGGGGAGTTCGGCATGCTCCTGATGCTCCGCTGCATCCGGAGCAGTTCCCTGTCATCGGGATCTATCTTCAGCCCGGCCCGGATCCATTTCATCGCTTCGTTCGGCCGTTTTTCGAAGAAGGCCGCGGTTGCCAGTATCTTGCAGGCGGTTACCCGGTCCGCCGGCTGCCCCTCTGAATAGCTGCTGCGGGCCAGCCTGGCCGCCTCACGGTAACGCCCCAGTTTCTGGAGGGTATAGGCGTACATTATCGCAAGCCGGGGATAGCGGGGATTGACCGAATAAGCCCTGGAGAAGATCTCCAGGGCGCGGCGGTACTCGCCCCTCAGCATCAGGACCCTGCCGTAATTTATCATGGAAGTATCCCGGTCAGGATCGAGGCGGTAGGCCTTCTCGAAAGCCCGGGCCGCCTCCTGCTCTTTCCCGGCGTTCATATAGTAGGTTCCCAGGTAGGTATACACGTTGCCCCGGTTTGCGCTGATAATGCTCCTGCTGGAGACCAGAAAGAAGATTGTCATCGCCACTGCCAGCATGATCCCGGCAGGCCTGTAACGCTTCTTTCGGACCTCCCTTACCAGCCAGCCGGCGAAGTATGCCGCCATTATTATTATTAACGGGACTATGGGAAGCCGGTAGCGGGAATTCAGGTAAAAGAGCAGTATGGAAAGGTGAGCGGCACCCAGGAAGACAGAGAGGGCGCTCCTGAAGTTTCCGCCGCGCAGAAAGATCACGAAACCGGCAATTCCAAGTGGGGCGATTAAGGCGAAAGACAGAAATGGCAGAGAGAAGATGGGCAGGGACTCCTGGAAATACAGCACCTCCGGAATATCATGAACTTCCACCTTGTTCCAGAACAGGACCAGCTTGCGGCCAAGAAGCAGCAGCCAGCCGCCCGGGTCATTCCTGATATTATCCAGCGCCTTCTGCATGTAGTAATCGGATGCTTCGGCGTCGGTCATCTCCCGCCCGGTCTCCTTCTCCGCCTTGGCCCGGGAGTCGGCAATAAGCCCTCTCATCTCACCCCGGACATCCTCCGGCGGCTGGTATACTCCGTGAGTTCCGGGCCGGTTTCCTATATAGAAGTTGATCCCGCCATGCGCGGTAACCGGCACAAATTTGCCCGAGCTGCTGTAGTTGTAGATGGTGGGGGGCAGTAGTATCAGGACCGCTCCGAGCGCGAAGCCCGCGGTGGGGCGGAGCCAGGAGCTGATTCGCCGGTATCTGATTATCATCCACACAGGTATCGCCGCTATCAGCAGGAGAAAGAGATTGGGCCGGCCCAGCGCTCCGGTGCCGCAGATCAGGCCCAGCATTAAACCGGTGAGCCAGACAGGTACTGTCCTGGAACCGAGACGCAGCGGCTGTCCCCCCTGGAGCTCGCGGTCCACATACAGGGCCAGGTTGAACGCCGCTGTCAGAAGGAGGATCTCCAGGGTCGATCCGAGCATCATCCCCTCGTAGAGCATGAACTGGGGGTAGAGCACAGCCAGGGCCATGGCGGTCAGCGATACAGTCCCGGCAGGCAGCTTCCCGTCGCGGTGCCCCCTTGCCAGGTTGGAGGCGGCCAGGTAGGTCAGCAGTATTATGACAATCCCCAGCAACGACTGTATTATCCTGGTTGCCAGCAGCGAAGGCCCGAAGATTGCGAATACCATGACCAGGAAGAAGGGGTACATCGGATTGAATGTCAGGGCTCCCCCGGGGATTCCGCTTCCTTCCAGTATATCCACGGCAAGCTGCCGGTAGAACTCCGAGTCGATGGAGATCTCGCCGGAGAGCTCGGAGCCGGAAAGCTGGGTTATATAGATGATCCGGATAACGACGGCGGCAAGCATTATCACCAGGAACGCCATCTGGTGGGCGGTCAATCTCTTCTGCTGAGATTTGCCTTTCAAGGCTTTGATTTCCCTTCGAAGCTGACTAAACTCTTAATCAGGATCTTCTGTCTGCTGTATCCGGCATCCAAGGTTCAGAAAAACGCAGTATCGATATTATATCACGGCAATTTAACTGTCAATCTCCTATTGCCGGCGCCCCACATGATCAGCGGATGGCGTGGAATTTCTTCAGGGCTTCATCCTTCCAGCGGGGGTCTTCCGCCGCTTTCTTGAACTTGGCCTTCGCCTTGTCGCGCTGTCCGGTCTTGTAGAGGGAGATTCCCCAGTAGTAGTAGAGCCCCCCTGAATGGGGATACTTCTCCGATCCGCTCGAAGCGGTCCTGATAGTCTCACGGTATCTCCCCTGCCTTATAAGAAGAACGCAGAGGGTGTTGTAGGCCCTTTCCCCTTCGTCAGCGGGGATGCCGGGAAGGGCAAGCCCCTTCCTGAACGATTCGATGGCAGCCTCCTGTTTTCCCATGGCCCGCTGCAGCGCCGCCAGGCTGAGCCTGGCGTGGGCGCTCCGGGGCGCCGATTCGACCGCGGCGCGGTAATGCCTCAGCGCCGCCGAGTATTCTTTCCTCCGGTAATGTATATACCCCAGGTGCAGGTTGGCGGAGTAGTTGCCGGGGTCTTTCTCCAGGACCGACCTGAAGGTCTTCTGCGCCCTGGAATACCTTCTCTTCCCGTAGTAGAGCTCTCCCAGAAGGGTCTTTGCCCTGGGAAGATCTGATCCCTTCCTCAGGTACTCTTCCGCTCGTTTACGGTATCCCATTTCCAGGTTCGCCTCTCCCAGCAGCAGGTAGTGCCTGCTGTCGGCGGTCCCGGCCGCTTCAACGGCATCCAGCGATTCCACCACTTCCGGCCAGTTCTTCTCCAGGGCCAGCTCGGAGGCAACCTGGTATGCCGCGTCCGGATCGGAACGCTCCAGGGAATAGAGCTTCTTCCAGGCGGATGCGGACTCAGAGCTTCTTCCATCGGCGGCGTAGACCCTGGCCAGAAGCCGCAGGGCCTCCGCATTATGG
>WJIX01000101.1 GCA_014730075.1 bacterium
GCGGCAAACCCTCCTACCAGGTGCAGCAGTCCGCTGTAATAGTAATTAAGCTGCAGGTCTGCCTGAAGGACCGTACCTCCGAACCGGTAGAAGTCAGGCGGGGTAGTGCTGTCAATAATCCCCAGGGTGTGGTAACCAACCTGTTCGGCGTAACTCCCAATATCTGAATGCTTGTCGATATAATCATAATGTATGGTGGACCTTATATTCAGATGTTCTCTCAGCCTTATGGAATGGGTTGCGTTGATAAAAAACTTCTGATGGTGCCCCTTGCCGGCATCGCGGTGCAGCTGGTTGCCCGCAAAGAATGCCGGGATGGGGCCGAATTTCCCGAACTTCTGAAAAAGGGCACCGGCATTAACGGTCAAATCACCGTATGCCAGTCCCGAGTAGAATGCATGGCTGTCCTTTTCATACTGGATCTCGCCGGTTACGCCGTACTCATCGGTCACTTCCTTCAGATAGCCGTCGTCATCCCTCATATCTGCCGCAAAGAAGTAATCCACTTCTCCGGCGCTTCCTCCCAGAGAAGCCCCCGCCTGCCTGGTGTCGTGAGAGCCAAGTCTCATGTAGGCGGCCTGGCCGTCGCGGCTGCCCGCCCCCCACGTTATTATGTTTATCACCGCACTGAATGCATTGGTGCCGTAAAGGGTCGAACCGGGGCCGCGTATAATCTCTATCCTCTTTACCGCATTTACGGGGATTACATCAAGGTAGTGCTCCAGCATTGCGTCGTAGGCAGGTACGCCGTTGATAAGCATAAGGGTCTTATCATTGTACAGAGTCATCTTGACCCCTCGGGCCGTGATGATAGCTGGCTTCCAGTAAGTATCGGAGACGGAGAATCCCGGGACGTAACTCATCAGTTCGCTGAGAGATTGAACGCCCAGCTCTTCGATCTCAACAGAATTTATAACTGAAACCACCGCGGGCGCGTCACTGATCAGCTCAGCCTTTTTTGAGGCAGTGGTAACCTCCATGTTGAGAATATCATCCAGGCTCATGTCATAGATATCTTCTTCCCCCAGAAGCTGCCCCCGGGGAATGGAGACAATCAGCATGGAGAGGAGCAGAAAACAAAAGGTATTCGATTTCATCGAACGCTTCTTCATATAGCTGTATATATATTTCATCCCTTAACCCCTATCTGATTCCGTCCGGCAGCCCCTTGATATCTCAACCTGCCGGACCTGTGACCGATTCAAATATCGGCTTCTGATAAAGTTTTTCGTTATATTCCAGGTTAGACTTTAGATAAAAATATTACAGGGGGATTGACACCATATCTGACCGGGCAGGATCAGAGGCCCCGCATCCAATCATCCTTGAAGTAATCGTCCGGATTGGCCAGAGCGGAATCTATCTCGCTAAGGAGTCTTTCCCTGCTCTTACTGAGGGTTCCGGCCAGGGGAAGGTAATTGGAAGCATGGTTACTCCTGAAGATACATTTTGTTACCTCCAGGTTTTCTATCAGGTCCCTGAGCTCCCGGACATTATCCACTGCGTCATTGTACTGGAAATCCTCTCCCATCATTTCAGCGAAACGCTCTTTCCGGGGCCCGGTGATAAGGGTCAGCGCGGAGAGGTAACGGGGATTTATTCTGTTGATAACCCGGGCGGTTTTCCTGGCGTGCCGGAAGCTTCCTTTTCTTCCGGCCAGCCCCAGGATTACGGTGACCGAAAGTTTGATGCCAGCGCGGGTGGCCTTCACGCACCCGTGGACCATCTGACCGGGAGATATCCCCTTCTTAACCTTCCTGAGAATATCAGGATCGCCACTTTCCACTCCGTAATACAATATTTTCAGGCCGTTTTCACGAAGCTCCCTCATCTCCTCAACGCTCTTTTCCAGAAGATTCCCGGGGCTGGCGTAACAGGTAACTCTTTCCAGATCCGGAAATAGCTCCGCCAGGTATCTTAGAATCCGCAGAATCTGCGCTGTGCTCATGGCAAATGCATCCCCGTCAGCGAGAAATACCCTTCTGGTCCGGGGATAGGAGCTGGCGGCATCATCAATGTCGGTTTTGATCTCATCCCAATCCCTTATCCTGAATCTCTTTTCCCGATACATATAGCAGAAGAGGCAGCGGTTGTGGGAACAGCCGAGAGTGGGCTGAAGAATCAGAGAGCTGGCTTCGCTGGGGGGCCGGTACACCGGCTGTATGTATTCTATCAATTCTTCTATACCTCCGGTTTTTCCATAACGGGGCAGGGGTATATTTTTCTCTTCCAACTTCCCCTGAATATGTTATAATAATTTATCTTCAAATGCAATCGCTCCGGTATGACAGTTCTTTAGTTCAATCATATTGCAGTTAACTTTAAACCGCAGGAATTAGATGATATCCGGAATAGGAACCGATATTACATCCATCCCCAGAATCGAAAGGCTGATTGAAAGATACGGCAGCCATTTCCTGGAGAAGGTCTACAGCGGTGAAGAAATAGATAGGGGAAAGAAGCTTAGAAAATCCGGATCATTCTTCGCGGGACGTTTCGCCGCGAGAGAAGCTTTTCTAAAAGCACTCGGTATCGGGATCGGCTCCGGAATTCCATTGCGGGATATATCTGTATCGAGTAATAATAATGGTAAGCCTGTTTTTAATCTCTCCCCGCGGGTTAGAAACATTTTGCGTAACAGGAACATCCTGCAGGTTCACCTGAGCATAACTCACGAAAGCGGACTTGCCCAGGCGGTTGTTGTTATGGAAGGAGAATGATTATGAATGACATCTCTAAGACCCTGATCGGTCAGAGCGGGAGGATGCTGACGCACGTACTCCTGACCAGGGAAGGGTTAGATGTACGCAAGGGAGAAAAATCGACTGACCTGATCATAAATCTGGAAAGGCCTAAAAGAGAATTCTCAGTAATGACAACTACTAACCTGAAGCCTAAGAAGGCCGGAGGAAAGGGTAAATACGCTCTTGACTGGTGGGTGCCCAAAGACTGCGAAGCGGATTTCGTGGCATGCTCCGACCTGGAAAGCCTGAGGGTATGGATTTTCAGGACCGAGGAGATCCCCGACCTGGCCCAGCAGCAGACCTCCGGGAAATACCACCTCTACATGTATACTGACAGAAAGGTTGCGCTGAGGGGGAAGAAGGATATGAAGTTCGACTACGAGTTCGAAAGCTTCAGGCTTGAGAACAGGGTATACAGAAAAATTTTCACCAGAAAGAAGAAAACTGCCGCCGGCAAGTCCGAGTGAGACAGAATGATCATGAGGAACAGGTTCGGGTGGTCACTCTCCAGAGAATCAATTTTCGATTCATGCAGAAAGCGTTACTACTTCCATTACTATCTTAGCTGGAAAGGATGGAAGAGCGGGGCGCCGGAGATCAGCCGGGAGGCATTCCTGCTGAAACGTCTGGTATCGCTTCCGCTCTGGCGCGGCCAGCTGGTTCACTATATCGCCACCAAGGTGCTGCAGTCAACCAGGGCGAAGGGGAGGATTCCTGACCAGGCAAAGGTGCTGGATTACGCCAGCCTGAGATTTGAAAAGCAGTATCAATTCTCTCTGGACAGAAGGTACCTTGACACTCCCAAGAAATCAGGGGGCAGACTGAACATAGACTGGCTGGCTCTCTTCGAGCATGAATATGGGCTCAGGATAACTGACAGACGCCTGGAAACGGCAAAGTCTGAAGTGAGGGAAGGGCTGAGAAACCTGATTCAGAGCGGTATGCTGAAAAGGGCCGCCCGCTCTGATCCTTCCGGATGGATAATAGAAAACATAGATATCTCCGAATTCGCTCAGAGTTTCGAACTGGATGGAGTGATTATATATGTCAAGACAGACTTCATCTTCCGGGATGCCGACGGTGTTCTCAACATTGTTGACTGGAAGACTTTCAGGAAGGGCAAAGATGAGGAATCTGCGGATAACGGTCAGCTGGGCGTTTATGGGTATTACGCGGCCTCCCGGATGAATGAACCGTTCACCAACATCAGGATGACAGAGGTCAATCTTCTCGATTCAGCTTCCGAGAGAAGCTTCCGGATGGATAAGGAACTTATGGAAAGATCGAAACAGATTATAACGGAGGGGGTCGAAAAACTGTCATCCGTTCTGGTCGGAGCGGATACCGGGCGGAACGAACCTCTTCCCCCGGAGCACTTCCCCCCTGATCCTGGCCCGAAGTGCAGATTCTGCAACTTCAACCGGGTATGCCCGGATTCAGCAGCCAGTCCCGGATAGGCGGCTATCTTCACATCAAGATCTATTCATATTCGCTGGCAATATCCCCCACTATGCTCTCAATAATATTCTCCAGAGTAAGGATACCCTTCTGGACACCACCCTCTCCCACTACTATGGCAAAATGCAGGGGCTCGCTCTTCATCCGGACCAGCACTCTTTCGGCGAGTTCATCCTCACGGGCATAAAAAGGTTTATGCATCAGAGAGGTCAATTTCTCGCCGCTGTCGACATTAAGAAGGTCGAACAGAGAAATAACCCCTACTACCCTGCCGCTGTCAGGCGATACCAGCGGATAGCGTGAATAGGGATACCTGCCGGCAGTCTCTATTACCTGGGACAGAGGGGTATCGTAGGAGAAGGTAATTACCCGTTCCATCGGAAGCATCAGATCGTTCACCCGGGTAACCCCGAAACGGAAAACCTTGTTTATGATTTCCTGCTCCCGCCGGACTATATCACTCTGGTCCCCGCCCTTCATATAGAGACCCAGGAGTTCTTCTCTGGAAGTTATTATTCCGGCCGCCTCCTCGCTCCTGCCGCTGAAGCGGGAGAACAGCCCCCCCAGCAGAGATACCGGTTTGACCAGGGGGAACAGTAGATAGGAGAAACCTTTCAGGAATGGGGCGACCTGAAGAGAAACATTGTCGGCGTAATATAGAAAGACCACCTTGGGTATTACCTCTCCGAATATCAGAAGAAGCGGGGTCATTACCAAAACCGCTACCAGCGGGCCGCTCTTTCCGAACAGCCCTACCGCTACCGCGGTCGCTTCCGCCGTACAGGCTATATTGGCCAGGTTGTTCCCCACCAGCACAATACTGAAGAAGAACTCCGGAGATCCGAACCAGTCCTCCAGTATAGAGGCCCTGAAGGAACCGCTCCGGGCCATGCTCCTGACCCTGACCCGGCTGCAGGATACCACCGCAGTTTCCGAACCGGAAAAGAATGCGCTCATCAGAAGGGTAAATAATATTATCAGAATTGATGAGATCAGACCTGGTCCCCCTCTCCCTCTCTCTCCAGTCTTTCGATCTTTATCTTGTCCACCTTCCTGCGGTCCGCCGAAATAACCAGGAATCGGTACCCCCCCAGGTTAAAGGCCTCTCCCTCACCCGGGATCCTTCCAATCCTCTCTACCAGGTAACCGGCAACCGTTTCCACATCCTCCATATCGATCTCCGCCCCTATGATCTCCTCCAGTCCCTCCAGCCTGAAAGTACCATCCACTACCACTACCCGGCCGGGGGAAAGAATATGATAGAGCTTAACATCCTGCTCCCTGCGGTCTCGTATCTCGCCGAATATCTTTTCCAGTATATCTTCCAGGGTTACTATTCCGGTGTATGAGCCGTGCTCATCAACTACTATGGCAAGGTGCCGATTTGATTCGATAAAGTTGTTCAGAAGGTACCGGATCTTCTTGTTCTCGGGAACGAACCAGGGATCCATCATGATATCTTCCATACCCCTGGCGCCTTCACGCGAATACCGCAGCAGGTCCATGGCCAGGAGAATCCCCACTATCTGATCGGAGTTATCCCGGTACACCGGCACCCTGCTGAAACCTCTCTCCTTTACCACCTCTTCAGCTTCCTTGATCGGTGTTTCCACATCTATGGAAAATACATCCACCCTGGGTACCTGGACCTCTTCCACGGTGGTCTGGGCGAACAGGAAGAAGTTGATCAGCATTTCCGCCTCGAAATCCTCGAATACCCCTTTCCGGTAACCATCCTTTACCGCGGCCACCATTTCCCGGGCACCGTAACCTTCGGCCGGCTCACCCCACAGCCCGCTTATCCACCCA
This sequence comes from bacterium, assembly GCA_014730075.1. Taxonomy (GTDB): domain Bacteria; phylum Krumholzibacteriota; class Krumholzibacteriia; order Krumholzibacteriales; family WJIX01; genus WJIX01. The sequence goes on from WJIX01000101.1 coordinate 6,012, forward strand.
ACGGAAATATCAGATATCCTTACCAGCGAACGCTGAATGGGCCCGAACAGGAATATCAGGCCCCGGAATACCGGGGCTGCCAGGACCGAGATCTTTACCGGGCTGCTCACCGCAACACTTTTCGGTATTACCTCTCCCCCCAGCAGAATCACCACAGTCATTACCAATGTTGAAATACCAACGCTGTTCTCTCCGATTATCGATATTATGAAAGCCGTAACAGCGCTGGTGGCCGCTACATTTACGAAGAGGTTTCCCAGGAGAATGGTGACCAGGAGAGTCCTTGGGGCAGAGAGCAGGGAAGCTACCCTTTTTTCCCTGCGGCTTCCTTTACTTAACCTATGGACTACTGCGTGCCTGAGAGAAAAGAAAGCGGTCTCGGAGCCGGAAAAGAACGCCGAAGAGGCCAGGAGTGCTGCAACCAGGATAAATAATGGGATGTTTGTGCCGATTTCCAACTTAGTTCAGTTACCTTCTCGAGCATCCCCCCCGGCCGGGGAGCTTCTACTCCTTCCTCGGAGGATTATTCCCCCAGCATGTCACCAAATTTTTCTTTTGCCGTGGAGGCTTCTTCGGATTCGGGATATTTCCTTACCAGTCTTCTTACCACTCCCGCCGCCAGGTCCCGGTCACCTATCTCATGGTAGGCTATAGCAGTCCTGAGCAGCGCTCCGGGCGCCTTTTCCCCATCCGGATACTGCTTCAATATCTTTGAGTACTCTTTCAGGGCATCAAAATACTTTTCCTGCTGCATGAAGCACTCTCCCCTGATGAAGAATATCTTCTCCTCCAGGGGGTGGCCGGAATATTCCTCCAGGAATATCCTGGAATCCTCCAGGGCATTCCGGTAATCCATCCTGGCGAAACCGAGATAGACCTGGCTGTACATCTCCTCCGCGGCCGGAACCACCACCGAAGCGGTGTCTCTTGAAGCGGTGGAATCCCCCGTTACCGGAAGATTGAGGGTGCTATCGACGGAAGAGCTATCGGGAGGAGGAATTCGCCTTCTCATCTTAACTGTTCCGGGAGAAACAGTTCTACCTCCGCCCCTCTCATTGAGGAGCTGGAGTGCGGCGTTGAGACCGTCCTTCAGCTCATCCATATCCAATCTATGCTGTGCGCTCTTTCTTCTGGAATACTCCTGCTGTTCTTCCAGCTGCCTGCTCAACCTGTAGATTCTCCACTCCAGCCGGTTGACCTTTACCTCCAGTGAATCGACTCCGGTTGAGCTGTCCAGGGCATTCTGAGGCATCTGGACGAACTTCACCCCCCAGCAACCGGTAATAAGGGCGGCGCCCAGCACCAGAGCTGTTAATCCGGCGATTCTCCGCGGTGGGATTAAGCTCATATTATATCAATTATTTCTCCACCAGGTGGGCCCGGCGGTTCTTAGCCCAGGCCTCTTCATCATGCCCCATGGCGAACGGTTTTTCCTCTCCGTAACTTATGATTGAAAGCTTAGAGGGGTCCACGCCGTAGGCGGTCAGAAAATCCCTGGCTGCCTTTGCTCTCTTCTCGCCCAGAGCCAGGTTGTATTCATTTGTTCCCCGTTCATCACAGTGGCCCTCTATCATGATATGAATATCATCTCTGGACATAATCTCTTCAGCGTCATGGATCAGTACTTCCTTGTACTCATCCTTTATATTGTATTTGTCAAAATCAAAGAAGACATCCTTCAGGACCATGGGCTCTTCCGTTACCTCTTCGACCTCAGGCTCTATGGTCTCTTCCTATTCTATCGGCGGCGGGGGGGGGACATCTTCCACAGGCTCCACTTCCTCGACCTGAGGTTCCTTTCCGCCACATGCCGGGATTACAACCGAAAATACCAGTAACAGGATTAACCACGCGTAACCTACTCGTTTCATTCTCCTACCTCCAGCTTAATGAAAATCTTATTCACTGCCGTGACCACGATATTCAGAAACATAATAACTTTAACCGCGAATTTTGCAAGTACTTATTTTATCTTTTTCAGCCACCTATCTTACCGGAGACCATGCCGGGGATTCACCCCTGGTAAGCCTTCTCTTCTCCCCGGTCTCCACATTCACTACCACAATCCACGGTTCGTTTCCATATTTCACCGAAACTGCTATGTGGTTGCCATCCGGAGCCCACGAGGGGTCCTCATAACTGAGGTAGTCCCGGTAGACGGTATCCTGCCACATCCCGTCAGGGGTAATTACCTTCAGCCTGTAAAGCCCATCTTCCCTTGAAACATAGGTTATAAGGTCACCCCGGGGAGACCAGTCGGGAGAGGTGTTATAATTCCCTTCGGTGGTCAGTCTTCTGAGATTGCCCCCGTATTCATCCATGATATAAACCTGCGGGACTGAGGTCCTGTCCGATACGAACGCTATTTCTCTTCCGTTGGGCGACCATACCGGCGAGCAGTCGATCGCCCTGTTCCTGGTCAACCGCCTTTCTATCC
>WJIX01000102.1 GCA_014730075.1 bacterium
GGCGTAGGATGATCTATTGTCTATCCGCGGCGATCCCAGCCGGTTGACCCTCTCCATTTTCCAAATGTATTTCTTGCGGCCGTCGGATCTTTCTTGCTCCGGAGGTGGCGCTCCATTCCCCGAACTGAATTTGAGATCTCTCCCGGCCGGGAGAGTGACTGAATACTCTACCACCATTGCCGGGTCGTTCTGGGGGAATATTTCGAACCCGCCCGGCATTTTTCCGGCACCTCCTCTTTCTATGATCTGATATTCAGTTTCCATCACGCAGGGAAGCTCCACCCCGTCATGTAGCAGCATCACCTCCCGCATGGATGCGTAATCGCTGGCTGAGGCAACTGCCGCCGGGGTGGTATGCACTACCGCTGTCTCGCTGATCTCTTCGCTGTCCGGCCACCACCTTCCGTCGTTCCAGGTCCTCAGTTTGATGGTTTTGAATGAGGATGTTGCCGAGTTATAGGGGACCCGCAGGTCGGCATAGCTCCTGATGCTGGATCTGGTCGCTATCCTGACAACGGTGTGAATGGTACTCTTCAGGTCTCCTGACGGAGTGACCTCGACATTCTTTCTTTTCAGCAGAAATACCGCGTCATTCTCCGACAGTTCGAAATCCTTCTCTGCTTTCTCCAGGAGGCTGTCCAGGTCATAGCCACCTGATTCGCCCATCTCCGCGGTGAATATTACTGACGGGATTAATATAAGGAGCGCTGATACAGCTATAAATGCTGAGAGTTTCATCTGCTGCCTCCCTTCTCCACGCGGAAGACCTTTTCTCCCCACTCTCTCATCCCGTCCATCGCTTTCTTGAAACCGGGGTAGCCTGAGGGTGGTATCTGCCGCCTTCGTACCTCCATATGCTGATTGATAATGATTTTTCTTCCATCCATTCTGCTCTCCCCACTGAAGAATGCGTAGGTCTCGTCGATATCGCCGGTGGAAGGTGGATCCACCAGTTCGTACCCCCGTGGAATTTTAATGACCTCCTCTCCCCTGAGCAGCTGAGTACTGTACAGGAGTATATCTGTCTGGCGGGTCTCTCCCCAGCTGGTTCCCGCCGCGCGGGAGAGCCGCCCGTTTTTCATCACCAGCCTTGCCACCGGTGACCTGAACTCCATCGCTCCTTCAAGAACCAGTGCGAAGCGGGGGATACGGTAACTTGCCCTGATCCACATATCGGTACTGAAATCATCCGGCTCCGGGTATTCATATTCTATCTCCTCGACCCTGTCGCTTACCGGGGCGAGAAGCTGGGCGAAGGTATGGTCAAGATCCCTGCGGCGCCCCCGGGATACTATATCCCTCAGGCTTCCGTCAGAGGCTCCTGAAGCTGAGAGTGTAATTTCACCCTCCAGGTCTCCTTCCCGGCTGAGTTCCGCCCTGTGTTCGATTATCAGGGGGGATTCCGAGGGGGGAGAATACGGTATCCTGGCCAGCGATTCCCCCTTGGGGGTCCCGATCAGGTAGTCCTGTTCGGTCTCCAGCAGTGACCAGATATTGTTGTTGTAACCCACCCAGGTGGGATCGTACATCACGAAACTGCCGTCTTCCTTCCTGAGCGCTACCACGCAGTGGTTAAACTGGTCGGCGGGCACCTCCTCTATACCGCTTCCCGCCATGGTCATGGCGGCGTAGCTGTCCATTCCGGCTGCCCGCATAAGGGTAATCAGCATCCCGGCGATATCCTTGCATACACCACTTCTCTGCTCGAATATCATGCTTCCCGGGTGGAGGGTGAACCCTTCGCCCTCTCCCATGGTCTGCCCGCTGTACCGGATATTCTGGGCTGTCCAGTGAAGCAGCGCCTTCGCTTTCCTCGCTTCAGACGCTTTTCCCAGGCCCTTCTCGCGGAATATCTCCTCGACCTTTTCCCTGATCGGACCGGTAACCTCGAACTGGTCACTGTTTACGTCAAAGAACCACCGGCTCTTCGCCTCCCAGTCCTCCACCGTGGCCATTACCACCTTGGGGTAGATATCTCTTCCCCCCGGCTGTCTAGGTTCATGAACCCGGGCTGGCAGGTCGAAACCGAACCATTCATACCTGGTGGTATCCCCCTGGTATGAAGTACTTGAGTAGAGCGGCTGGTTGTAGATTTCGCTGTGGAGCTTCTTTCCCGGGGGCAGAATCAGGGTGTAGCGCTTTTCCAGAATCGGCGCCTCCCCGCTGAAGAGAACTATGTCGAAGTACTCTCCCGGCATGGGGGGTATATATTTTTCGTCCCCGGGTGGTCCGTCCTCGTCCAGAAGGGCGTAGGTGAAACCCTTTCGGAAGGTCCTGACCTCGATGCCGTCGTTAACCTGAAGCCGCGGTAGCTGGAGTATCTTTATCCGGTCCCTCCAGTAGATCATCCGCTGGGGGGCCGGCAGGTCCTTGATTGCGGAGATATCGACCGGGATCTTTTTCCCTTCCCTCACAATATTTACCTCGCGGACATCCACATAGCTGCTCTGAGGCTCGTAGTGCCACCTCAGAACAGACCTGCGGCAGCTTCCCTCCGGGGTAAGCACCTTGCATATGGTGTACTTGTCAACGTAGGTGACGCCGGATTGCTTTACCCGGTTTACCGCCGAGTCGAACACTATCAGGTATTCAGCCCCCTGGTGGTCTTCGGCTGTCCCGGCTTCCTCCAGCCGTGAAAACAGATCCGGGGCAGGTTTTTCGCCGGGTGGAAGTTTGTTGTCACCGGCTCGCGAGTTTGCCGGGAGCGTTATAACCAGGGCAAGTACCGCCAGGAAATTGAACAGGGTTGCAATTTTGCGATTCAATCTATTCCTCCAGGTTTTTGATTAAAATTTCTGTCTATTAAGAATTGCGATGCGGCCGATAAGCTCCTCTGCTGTTTGCGCCGGCTTATCGCAACAGCAACATATTCTATTATATTCAGCCCTTCCGGTCAATACTGCGGTTAGGATCGAGGCTCAGAAATCTTCTTCAGCCAGAATGGTCTCGTCCGGATTCCGGAACTGTTTCCAGAGGCGCCGGAACCTCAAGAGGTATATCCCGTCGAAGAGCTCCCGTTTACGGGGGAAGTGACTCATCACCTCTTCTCTGAACGCCCGGATCGCTATCTCCACATCCACCCTGGGCAGGTCGCTGTAGAGGATTTGAATGGTTATCCTGTCCGCCCTGCGTCTGATCATCTCCATTTTTTCCCAGTCGCGCCTGCGCTCCTTTCTGTCCGCTTCACTGAATATTTCCTTCTCCAGCGCGTCCAGTCCGGGGTATTCGATCAGGTCCTGCCGCTGTTCCAGGGTGATCCTCTTTCCGCAGCTGCAGGTGACCTCCCTTCCGAATTCGAACATGGTAATATCGAACTCGCAGCCGCACCGGGGGCATCTTATGGCCATCCTGTTCTCCTCCAATGACGCGCAGTGGCAATCAGCAGTTTTTATGATAACACCGCCCCCGGAATATTCATACCATAAAACCTTACCACCAGACCTGCGGATAATCTTGACAGTGATAACAGATTAGCTTAGTAATAATTCCATGCGGAAGAAGATCATGCTGATAGGTTCAGACAGCTTCATCGCCCGTTATTTCGCTGCTGAGAAAGGGGCCGGGTACGAGATCCGGGGGGCATCGCTGGCTCCTTCCCGGCTGGGGAATGAACTGGTGATGGATGACCTGTTCAAACTCTCCGCGGCCGACTTTGAAGGGGTGAGCTCAGCGGTCAATTTCGCCGCCATAGTACACCGTCCTGAAATCAGCGATCCTGATATCTACGACCGGGTTAATTGCCAGTTGCCACTTCACCTGGCCCGGGTGGCCGCGGATGGGGGAGTGGACCATTTCATTCAGATGAGTACCATAGCTGTTTATGGCGGTGCCGACAGGATCTCCCCTTCCACCCCTGCTGTCCCAGAATCACCTTACGGGAGTTCAAAGTTAAAGGCGGATCTGGAATTGCTGAAAATGAGGAGGGATGATTTCAGGATTGCCCTGCTGCGGCCATCCATGGTCTACGGCGGCGGGGCCTCTCCGGGGAATATGATGAGGCTGATAGGGCTTTGCGACCGGCCGGTTCCGCTTCCTTTCAGGGGGGTGGACAACTGGCGGCAGTTCGCATATGCTGGGCTGGTGGCGGACGCCCTGGACAGGATTATTGAAAAGCGGGTGGATGGGATCTTCCTGCTGGCCGACCGCAGGCCTGTATCGACAGAAGAACTGGTCGGTATCATAAGGTCGAAGCTGGGAAAGTCTCAGATGCAGTTCCGGCTCCCCGCCCTTGCGCGCCGGTTTATCCAGAGGGCCAGGCCATCCCTCTACCGGCGGCTTTTCGGATCGCTGCTGATAGATTCAGACAGAACCTACCGGCAGCTCGGGCTGAAAGAGAGAAAAGGCGATCTGGAAAAGGGTATCGCCGAGATGGTCGAGTGTTACCGGCTTCTGTAGCCATTCAGTTCTGATGCGGCAGCCGGGCTATTCCTTTTTCAGGTACTCCTCCAGCCAGCGGTGAATCTCCATCCACCAGCGGACATTATTCTGCGGCGCCGATATCACATGGCCCTCGTCAGGGAATACCACCAGCCGGGATGGCACACCCTGTCTCTTAAGCGCGGTGAAAAGCTGAAGCGATTCCGCGAATGGTACCCTGAAATCGTCCTGTCCGTGGGTTACCAGGGTGGGGGTGCTGAACTCTCCGGCGAACCGGTGGGGGGACCACTTATGGTACAGCTGCGGCTCATCCCAGGGGGATTTGCCCATATCCCATTCGGGGAACCACAGCTCCTCGGTGGCTCCGTAGAAGCTGGTAAGGTTGTACAGGCCGGCATGGCTGACAATACAGTCGAACCTTCCGGTCTGTCCCATAATCCAGTTTACCGAATAACCTCCGAAGGACCCTCCCATGGCGGCCAGCCGCTCAGCGTCCACGAAATCATAATTATCCAGGATGTAATCGAGCCCCTTCATCAGATCCTGATAGCAGCGTCCGCCGTAATCCCTGCTGACCTGCTCGCGGAACTCGGAGCCGTATCCGGTGCTCCCGCGGGGGTTGATGAAGATCCCCACATATCCGGGGGAGCAGACCAGCTGAAAGGTGAACCAGCTGGACATGAACCGGTCGGCCCACATCCCCTGGGGCCCTCCATGAATGGTCAGCACCGCCGGATAATCCCGGTCCGGGTCGAAGGCAGGGGGCTTCTGGATGAATCCGTGAACTTCGGTGCCTCCGGCTCCGGCAAAGGTAAACTCTTCCAGGGGAGGAAGATTCAGCTCTGCCAGGAACTCCCTGTTAGTATGGGTCAGCTGCCTCCCCTTTCCGCCGTCTGCCGGGATGGTGAATATTTCCGACGGGGTGGAGTTGTCAGACCTGGTAAATATCACTCTCTCGCCGTCCGGGGTGATATCGGGGGAGCCATTGTACCCGGTCTCTGCCAGTTTGCGGACCTTTCCTTCCAGGGTCACCCTGTACAGTGATCTCCTCCCCCTGTCACGGGCCGTGAAGAAGAGCGACTCTCCATCCGGGGCCCAGACTATCTGCCCCGGTGAGCGGTCAAGTTCTCCGGTAAGGACCCTGCGGGTGCCGCTTTTCCTGTCGTAGATGACCAGCCGTCTCCGGTCTGATTCGTAGCCGGGCTTTTCCATGGCAGTGTATGCGATGTGCCTGCCGGATGGGGAGTAGTGGCACTCGCTGTCCAGGGCGGGATTCTCGGTGATCTTCTTCTCCACCAGTTTTTCGGTATCGATAACGAAGAGGTCGTGGTTGGTCCCCGCGGCCGGTATCGGATCGGTATTTTTTATGTAACAGACCTCCCTGCCGTCGGGAGAGATGTCGAAATCGTGGCCGCTGGACAGAGAAACAGGGGGAATGTCCATATCCCCGGGGGTCAGGTCTCTCATCGAGCCGCTATCGACCTCTACCAGGAAGAGGTGGTTTCGCCTGTCCCCCAGCCATCTGTTCCACTGGCGGAAGAGCAGCCGGTCGATGGTCCTTGCTTCGCACTCCGGCAGCTGGTCCTCTGTCCAGTTTTCCTTTTTCTCCTTATTCTCTGGCATTACCCTTGAGCCGCAGATGATATACCTGCCATCCTGCGACCAGGAGGGTGAATAGAGCGAGCTTTCCGACGAGGTGATCTTCCTTGCCTCTCCGCCCTCCACAGAGATAATGTAGATATTGGCCGTACCGTCCCTGGTGGAGATAAAGGCTATGGAGCGGCCGTCCGGAGACCACCGGGGTGAATGATCCCCCTCCGGGCTGCGGGTCAGCTGGACCGGCTCTTCTCCCCTTAGCGGAATGATCCAGATATCGCTGTTCATGCCGTTATCGTCCAGGTCGGGGTCATAGATGGTATACGCCACCAGTTTCCCGTCCGGGGATATTCTGGGATCGGCCACATATCTGAACCTGTAGAGGTCCTCAGGTGTGATGGGCCGTTTCCCGGCGGCGCAGAGAGTTGTTGGGATTGTCAAAAGCAGTATCAGGATTGCCATTCGTCTCATTTGATTGCTCCTGTCTGAGGTTTACTGAATAACGCATATCGATATTAGCGGCGATCGGATTATTTTTCAACATCGAGTTGAAAGTGGAGTTTCCCCAATTTATAAGCAATCAGGCAATCGATTGATTTGTGTATTGTGCGGCTGCGTGATATTTTCAAAAACGCATTGATTTGCCCGGCGAGCAAGTCTGCTGCTCCCGGTCCTCAGGCTCGCTCTTTCTGCCCCTTTCCGGGCAGAAAACCGTGCCCGCTCGCCTTGCGGAGGGTTTTGAAAAAATCACTCAGCCGCCCTCATCAGAAGTAAAATCCCTATTCCAGTTGGTTGTATTAATAACTGCCGATTGAATTTTGGTTAGCCGAATACTGGGGCAATTATTGGGGAAAGTCCTGCGAGTTGAAAGCACCGGGGAGGGGGTGACAGGAGGAGGCAGGATATTTACCGCCAACAGTGGGTGCTCAGTTCAGTGAGCGAGCGGAGTCCGCTTCTGCCCTTCTGGTTATGCCGGCATCTTCTTTCAGGGATTCCATGTCGATACTCTCAATCCAGTCCGGGAGGTTAAACCATACCCGGTGAAATCCGAACCCTCCCTCGGTCATCTCCCGGACCGCCTCTTCCTTGCTCCATCCCTGGACGGTGACCCGGTAAATAGCGCACATGGCGCCGGTGCGGTCCGACCCGTCCATGCAGTGGACCAGTACCGGGGTGCGCCTCCTGTCCGTTACTATCTGAAGGAACCGGACCGCTTCCTCCCGCTCCGGGTGCCACGGTTTCATGTATATATGCTCGTACCCCATCCCGGTTTCTCCGATCTCGTCCCTGTCGGAATGGAATGAACGGAGGTTGATGATGGTCTCTATCCCGAACTTCCTGAGATTTTTCATCCCTTCCCCGGTTGGCTGGGCGCTCCGGTACAGGCCGGCACTGACCCGGTAGAGGTTGGGGACCCCATCCAGCGTTACAGGCTGTGCCCATTTCGCGGGCCGGTCTCCGCAGCGGGCTCCGGAGGGTATTATAAGGGCGAGAAGCAGGGAGGCTGTTATGAACGGGTTCAGTTTCAATTTAAATACTGCCATTTGTATGCAGAGCGTTTATGAGCATGAACGCGGCTGCAAGCCAGTTGGTAAAGGCAAATATCCTCTTGAGGTCGACCTGCCTGGTCTTCAATGAGAGCCTGCTGCCAATAATCCCACCCGCTATTGCTGTTACGGCCAGTGGAACAGCCCATGAGGGATTGAAATCACCCCTTGCCGCATGCCCGGCAAAACCCATCAGCGCGGTAGCCGCAATCAGGGTGGCAGCTGTTCCAACCGCCGTTCGCATCGGAACGCCGCAGGCCAGGACCATCAGAGGGACCAGGAATGATCCCCCGGAAACCCCCGCCATCCCGGAGCCGAATCCGGTAAGAATAACAGCCGGCAGTGCTATCCAGAGGTTGATATTGAATACCTGCTCTCCCGATCTGATATTGATAATCCCGAAGCCGCTTTCCCTCTTCGAATCCCTATTCTCCGGGACGGGAATCAGCATTATCACTCCGGCTGCCGCCAGCATGGCGGCAAATACCAGCTTGAGGGAGAAACCGCTGAACAGATGGGAAAAGTATCCTCCTCCCAGAGCTGACAGGGAGGTGAATACTCCTACTGGAACAGCCAGGGGCCATGACACAGACCTGTTCCGGTGAAAGATGATCATCGCTGCCACAGAGGCCGAAAACAGGATGAACTGCCCGGAGGTGGCCGCCTGGTGCATGGGGGTTCCGGCCAGGGCCATAATGACAACGTAGAAGTTGCCGCCGCCCTTTCCCACCATGGTCATGGCTGCGGCAACTACCAGAACAAGCGCTCCTGTTATTATCAACCCGGGCATATAGTGGCCTCTCTGGGTCATTGTCCATACCTGTGTCCAGTATATCTTATCAGTATCCCGCTGGCTTGTAAAACCCTATGGAATATTACAGCCGGCTGAGGCTATACTTCTCTTGTCATTCTGCTGATTCAATGCTTAAATACCGGCATAAAAGAAAATCGATTATCCTTATCAGGGAGGTAAGAAATGAATTCAATTAAACTTATCATTGCCGCTTTGTTGCTGATCTCTTCGGCTCTTCTTCTCGGTTCATGCCGCTCCGGAGGGCCGCCTGATATCCGGACCGGCAATGTAATATTCATACACCCGGATGGGAGCGGTCCTTCCATGTGGGCCGCTCTCCGGATATATCGATACGGGCCGGACAGTCTCTCCAACTGGGAGAGGATGGAAAGGATGGGGCTGTACCGCTCTCATGTTCTCAATTCCACCAACAGCAGTTCCCACGGCGGGGCTACCATACATTCCTACGGGGTCAAGGTGAATTTCAACACATACGGGAGCTGCCCGGAGAAACCGGTGAAATCGCTCTCCGGGAAGGGCTACAGCATAATGGCTGAAGCCCGGAAGGCGGGGATGGCCACCGCCCTGATCAACAGCGGGCATATATGCGAGCCGGGGACGGGGGTTTATGTATCCGGATCGGTGAGAAGATCCGATACCGATCATATCTCAGAGCAGATAATAGAGAGTGGGACCGATATCATACTCTCCGGCGGAGAGGTTCTTCTCCTTCCGGAAGGCAGGATGGGGCGCCACGGGGAACCTGGAGTTAGAGAGGATGGAAAGAACCTTATCGAGCGGGCCCGGGAGCTCGGCTACACCGTGGTATACAACAGTGAGGAGCTTATGAACCTTCCCCCTGATGCGGATAAGGTCCTGGGGGTGTTCGCTCCTCTTCATACCTTCAATGCCCATACCGAGGAGTACAACAAGGACCATGACCTTGCGGAGTACCGCAGGGATGCTCCCTCCCTGGAGGAGATGACCCGGGCGGCCCTGCGGATCATGGACCGCAAGGGGGAACAGTTCCTGATGGTGGTAGAAGAAGAGGGATCGGATAACTTTGGCAATTCAAACAACGCCAGAGGGGTACTGGCAGCCCTGGAGAGAGCGGACCGGGCAATTGCGGCGGCGATGGAGTATGCTGAGCGGGAGGGAAATACCCTGGTGATCACCGCCGCCGACAGCGACGCCGGGGGGATGCAGCTGATCTCGGTACGGGATGAAGCGGACTGGAACAGGGCTCTGCCCGATATAGCGGGTAACGGCGCCCCGGTGGACGGGGTCTCGGGCAAGAACACGATTCCGTTTACGGCCGCTCCCGATATCAACGGAAAACGTTTGAGGTTCGGGGTAGTATGGTCATGCTACGACGATGTGGCCGGCTCCATAATCGCCCGGGCCCACGGCCTCAATGCCGATCTTCTGAAGAACAACCTGGACAACACCGATATCTACAGGATCAGTTACGCCACCCTCTTCGGCAGGATGCTGCCCCCTTATAACCCGCTGTTGGAGGAGCTGCCGCGCTGACGTAAATATGAGCCCGCGCCACCTTCCTGCCCCTGGACCGGAATCTGATGAAATTATCCTTCCCGGTGCAGGTGCACATCCTGCTGGGGATAAGGTATCGATATGCCCTCCCGGTCGAAGGCCAGTTTGACCTTCTCGTGCATATCGAAATATATGCCCCAGTAATCCTCTGTCCTGCACCAGGGCCTCACGTAGAGGTTGACCGAGCTGTCGGCATGCTCTGCGACCACTATCATTGGAGCCGGGTCCTTCAGAATTCTCTCATCCGAGTCCACCAGTCCCTTGAGGACACTCTTCGCCCTGGCAATGTCGTCATCGTATCCTATGCCGAAGGTCATATCCACGCGGCGGGTAGGCTCGGCAGTGTAGTTGGTGATGCTCCCACTGCTGACCGCTCCGTTGGGAACGATTATCTTCTTGTTGTCGAATGTCTTGATAATGGTATTGAAAATCCTGATCTCCACCACTGAACCGGTGTATCCCTGAGTTTCGATAACATCCCCTATCTTGAACGGTTTGAAAAGCAGGATCATCACTCCCCCGGCGAAGTTGGATAGAGATCCCTGGAGTGCAAATCCCAGGGCCAGCCCTGCCGCTCCCAAAACCGCCACGAATGAGGTGGTCTTGACTCCCACCATCGATATCACGCTGATAAAGAGCATCGCCTTCAAACTGATCGAGATCAGGTGAACCAGAAATTTCTGGAGAGAAAGGTCGAATTCATGCCTGAGCATCGCCTTTTCCACCAGCCTGGAGAGTATTCTGATGATCCACAGACCGATGATTAGAACCAGAACGGCCAGTATCAGCTTCGATCCGTAGGACATCAACAGCTCCACTCCCTTTTCAAAATAGACAGAAGTAGATTCCACGTCAGCCTCCTTTTTAACCGGAAAATCCCCGTTTGCCTCCAGGGCAATGAGCGCACTTGCTGATTTATCTGTCGCTGATTATACTCGGAGCTTGAATAACCGGCAAGATATATCGAATGGGGCGGACCGGGCAGAAGGGCTTTCGGATTATATCCTTTCATGCTTTGGTTTCAGCGGCTATATTTTAAACCAGTTATCAGGAATGAAACCGGAAGGAGAATCATGCGAAATGTCTTTGTTATATCTGCGGTATCGATTCTAATCATTCTCTCGGCCAGTATTTCGTACGGGGAAGAGGGGGCGGATAATTATAAACCTCAGTGGGCAGGCTGGCTTAGGGCGGGATACGACCATGATTTTACTGAAGGCGGAGTCAATGGATTCAATAAATACAGCGCCAGGATAATAGCGAAGGGCCGGTACGATTCACGGATATCTTATCACCTTATGACCGAAATGGTGAACCAGTCTTCCATTGATTCGAGGCCGGTATTTCTGCAGGGGTGGATCAGTTATGATCTGGCCGATCAGATTTCGGCGCGGATAGGCCAGTATAAATATCCATTCGGCAGAGAGTCGTACGGGCCTGTCATGGGGTGGAAATTCGCCAACCCCTCATACGCGACAAAGAAGATCGCTGGGAAACTTGGAAGAAGCGGCGGGTTTTTCAGAGATGCCGGGTTGCAGATAACCGCTGCCCGGAGGATAAAGGAAGGGTTGTCAGTATTCACAAAACTGATGCTGATGAATGGAAACGGGATTAACAGTTATGATTCGAACAGTGAAAAGGATTTTGTAGGTCAGCTCGGTCTGAAAATGGATCATGGAATGGAAATAGGGGGATCCTATTTTGCCGGCAGGGATAATCATGGCGATGAATCTGCGGCAAATCTCTATTTCATATTGAAGAACTACGGCATACACGCCCAGGCTGAATACAGCCGGGCTGTCTATGATAACGGCAGTTACGAGGATATAGTACCGGCAGGTTTCTACATTTTCGCCACCTACGAATTCTATCCCGGTGTTGAAGCGGGGTGCCGTTATGACCGCTTTGAATCGAACATAAATAATGAAGATACAGACAGAAGCAGGGTTTCCTTCATGACTGCATACAATTTTGCTGAGTTGACAAGGATCATGTTGAACTGTGAGATCCCGGATGGAACCCTGAATGAAGGTCTGGACCCTTTCATCTCTCTTAATTTCTATATCGCATTCAACTGACAGAGATTATCTGTTCAGAGTGGATTTTAAGCAATCCTGATGTTAAAGTATCAGGTATAAGGGGATCTGAGTTCTGTAATTCAGGAATCAGCGAAAGGGGTTATCATGAAGGGCATGTTCATATTATCGGTTCTGTCTCTGGCTATTCTATTAGCCGGATGCGCCGGGGAGGCGGACCGGGAGAAAGCCGGGATCAGCCGATCGGATATTAAATCGGCGGAGAGACTTGCCGGCCTGGAGTTCACACCCTCTGAGCGTGACTCAATGCTGCAGGACCTTAGTGAGAACCTGGAGAGCTACAGGAAGCTGAGGGAGATCGATATGGAGAACTCCATCCCGCCCGCACTGGTGTTCAATCCGGTGCCCGCCGGAAGGGAGTTCACCGCTCCTGAGAAAAAAATGGTGGTAAGCCCGGCCGGAGAAGTTAAGATGCCGGATAAGATTGAGAAACTCGCATTCTATACTGTCAGGGAGCTCGCCGAGCTGATCAGGACCGGGAAGATAACCTCGGTTCAGCTTACCGAGCTCTGCCTGAAGCGGCTGAAAAGGTATGATCCGCTCCTGAAGTGTGTTGTCACCCTGACCGAGGAACAGGCCCTGGAGCAGGCCCGCAGGGCGGACAAGGAGATCGCGGCCGGAAGATACCGTTCCCTGCTTCACGGGATCCCCTACGGGGTAAAAGATCTCCTGGCCACCAGGTATTACCATACCACCTGGGGAGCGGAGCCTTTCAGGGACCAGCTGATTGACCGGGACGCGGTGGTTATCAGGAAGCTGGAGGAGGCGGGGGCGGTCCTGGTGGCCAAGCTTACTCTGGGGGCGCTGGCCTGGGGGGATGTCTGGTTCGGCGGTATGACCAGGAATCCCTGGAATACGGAGGAAGGCTCCAGCGGTTCCTCCGCGGGGCCCGCCTCGGCGGTTTCCGCCGGCCTGGTTCCCTTTGCCATCGGTACAGAGACCTGGGGTTCCATAGTATCGCCTTCCACCAGGTGTGGCACTACCGGCCTCCGGCCAACTTTTGGCAGGGTCAGCAGGGCCGGAGCTATGGCCCTGAGCTGGTCAATGGACAAGGTTGGACCGATCTGCAGGACCGCGGAGGACTGCGCCATCGTCTTCGAACATATCCGGGGAGGGGTTGGGGAAGACCAGAGTGTTATCAACCCCGCCTTCAATTACGATTACGATATCAACCTGAGGAATCTGAGGATCGGCTACCTGCGGGAGCTGTTCCGGGAGGATTACCCCGGAAGCGAACAGGACAGCCTGTTCCTTGGCAGGATGGAGGAGCTGGGGGCTGAGCTTATACCTGTGGACCTTCCCGATTATCCTGTCATGAGCATGGCTTTTATTCTAAGCGCGGAGGCGGCGGCTGCCTTTGACCGGCTCACCCGTTCAGGGCGGGATGAGCTTCTGACCAGGCAGGTCAGGAATGCCTGGCCGAATGTATTCAGGGCTTCCCGGTTCATCCCGGCGGTGGAGTACATACAGGCCAACCGGCTGCGGTACATGCTGATTCAGGATATGGACAGACTTGATGTGGATCTCTATTTTGCACCCAGTTTCGGGGGTGACAACCTGCTTCTGACCAACCTGACCGGACACCCATGCGTGGTTCTTCCAAACGGATTCGATGACCAGGGATCTCCGCTTAGCGTAAGTATTATTGGGAGGCCATTCGGCGAGGGGACCATTCTGGCGGTGGCCAGATTATTCCAGGAGGGAACTGATTTCGAGGACCGGCACCCGGAGGATTTCACGGAATAGAGAACGCAATAATCCTGTCAGGTTTTTCTAAAGGAGAGGGTAGAGTTTTCCCAGCAGGTATATGAACAGTGGTATGGTTATCAGTGAGAAAGAAAAGCTGCCAATCATATACTGATTGACCAGCTCCCTGTCTCCCCCCTCCCTTCCGCTGAGAAGCGGGGCCGCGGTTACCGGAGGGGCCGACGCTTCCAGCATCAGGATCAGTGCTATATTAATGCCGGGCCTGACCCAATAGAGAAACAGGAGCATTACGGCCGGCATGAGAAGATTCTTGAAAAAAATGAACCTGACTGTTTCCATGATTCTTATCTTCTCTATCCGCTGGAAATCAAACAGCATATTACCGCCCAGAATCAGCATCAGAAGCGGCACCGCCATATTACCAACCATCTGGAGCCCCGATACCACAAACCCCGGTATATAGGTATTGATTCCGGTCATTCTCACTATTATCGCCAGGAGGGTCATTATGAAAACCGGGTGAAAGATCTTGCTCCACTGCAGATTTCCCTTACTTCTGTGGAAAAAGAGGTAATAGGTATTAAAGAAAAAGGCGGGATAGAGTATCATCAGGAAGAACAGGTCTACTGTATATTCAGAATTGATGCCGAATACCCCGGCAATTATGGTCAGCGGTATGAACAGTCCGTTCTGATAAAAGAGGGACAGTCCGAATTCACTCCTGGTTTCTTTCCTGGAGAGTATCAATCCGAGGGAAACCACTGAAAATGAAATCAGGGTGAAGACCAGCCACCACGCCGGCAGCTTCCACCACCCGGCTTTTTCTGCCGGATTGAAGTTCTCGATTATATTAACAAAAACAAGAGCTGGAAGGGCGACTTCGAGGGCAAGGGGTGAGAGCAGCGAGAAGAAATTCTCTTTGACCAGGTTCCGGCTGACCATCCAGAATCCTACAACCCCTATAACCAGAAGGGTTGCCACCGCTTCGAATGTGGACAGGAAGGTGTTCATCGGTTACGCCATTCTCTTTATGATCAGCGGGATAGTTCTCCCGGTGCTCCATTCAGTTTGTATATCTATGTTCTTTCCCGGCCCTGGCCCCCGATAAGCTCCCCGGTGCCGCTAAAGGTCTCCGGTTACCTTCCGGATGAATTGAATCCTTTCGAAGGCGTACTTGAGCTCGGGGGAGTTTGCTATCTTTCCCCTGAACTGATCCACTCTTTCATATTTCTTCTTTTCCATCCATCCCTCAATGAATTCCAGCATTCTGCCGATATAGGGAATTTCATTCTTATAGAGGGTGGTGCAGATCTGAACCGCGGATGCCCCGGCAAGGAGCTGTTTTATTACCCCGGCCCCGTCATGTATCCCGGTCGCGCCGATCAGGCTGCATTCAGTATCCTTGCTCAGCAGCGCAATCCAGCGAAGCGAGAGAGTGATTTCCTCCGGAGCGCTGTATATATTCCCATTGTCGATTTCCAGCTTCTCGATATCTATATCGGGCCTGTAATTGCGGTTGAACATGACTACCGAGGAAACGCCCTTCCGGTCGATATTCCTGATCATGGAATAGAGATTGGTAAAGAAGAAGCCCATCTTAACCGAAAGTGGAATATTGATACTCTCTTTAACCTTTCCGACAATATCGAGATATATCCGTTCGATCTGTTCGCTCTTCATCATGGGATTGAAGTTGATGCTGGATATATTCAGTTCCAGCCCATCGGCACCAGCGTCCTCGATCCGCCTGGCATAATCAGTCCATCCTGAAGAGGTTATGCAGTTAACACTGGCGATTACCGGAATGGAGGTCTCTTCCCTGGATTCTCTGATCAGTTTCAGGTACTCTTCGATCCCATGCTCTCTGGAAAAGCGGTTGATGTAATCCAGAGCCTCCTGGTTGTAGAAGTATCTGTCATCCTTGCCGATCAGGCTTTCAGAGTCGGCGGCAAGCTGTTCTTCGAAGAGTGATTTCAGAACAACAGCGGCCCCTCCGGCCTGTTCGATCCTGATTATATTGTCAGTGCTCCTGGTAAAATCGCAACTGCTGACAATTAACGGGTTCTTCAGGGTCAGCCCCATGTATTCAGTCGATAGATCCACTTTCTACTCCTTTGTAATAGACAGAGTTTTTGCAGGTATCGAGCCTGGCGTCATATAATTCACTATGATTGGAGTTCATTCCATAACTCTGGAGGAAAACTTCCTGGCGAGCAGGTCGAGTTCGCCATAGTGGCTGTCACCGGGGGATAAGCGGGCCTCCACAGGTTCTCCAACCATCTCCCACCTGTTCTCCTTCATGTAACTGATGATTGTTTTTACTCCCCCGCCACCCCATCCGTAGGTGCCGAAGGCGGAGAACAGCCGGTTCTTAATCCCCTTGTGCGAAAGGTTGATGATAACAGATTCCATGGGTGGGAACAGCCCGTTGTTGTAGGTGCAGCTTCCAAGGATAATGCCATTATATTTCCAGATTTCATTTATGATATAGGAAGGATGGGTCTTGGAGGAATTGAATACCCGTATGTTGGTTATTCTATTTTCCGCCAGTCTCCGTGCCAGGTACTCAGCCATCTTCTCGGTGTGGCCGTACATCGAGCCGTACACGATGACAGTTCCCGGCTCTGTTTTCTGGGCGCTCCACCTGTCATAACTATTTATGATTCTTCCGGGGTCAGTCCTCCAGACGGGGCCGTGGGTGCTGGCGATGATACTGATTTCCAGTCCCTCCAGCTTCCTGATCGCCTTCTGAACCATGGGGCTGAACTTGCCGATGATGTTGCTGAAGTATCTCCTGATTTCATTCTCAAAGTAATCAATATTAACTTCGTCGTCAAAGATCCCCCCATCCAGCGAGCCGAATCCTCCAAAAGCGTCTCCTGAAAAGAGAATCCCCTTGTTCTTCTCGAAGCTGAGCATTGTTTCCGGCCAGTGGACCATTGGAGTAAGATAGAAAGTGAAATCATGTTTCCCGGTATTTAACCGGTCCCCGTCGGCGACTTCATGCAGATTATCTTCGATTCCGTACAACCCCTTGAGGAATTCGAAGGTTTTCCCGTTCCCAACTATTTTCATGCCGGGGTATCTGCTCAGCAGCTCCGGTATCGCCCCGGAATGGTCAGGTTCCATATGGTTGATTATAAGATAATGGAGGTCATCGCCGGAAAGCAGGTACTCCAGCTTCCCCATAAAATCGGCCACCTTATTGATCTTGACCGTATCTATCAGCACATTATTACGGTCTCTGATAAGGTAGGAATTGTACGATATTCCTTTCGGAAGAGGCCAGATATTCTCAAACAGAGGGGTGTCGCGGTCGTTGACTCCGATATAGGATATCTCGCTGTCTATCGATACTATATTTTCCACTGTACTGTCCCATACACCGCAGTTTGAATATTTAACGGACTTACAGAAACGATTGATACCATCTGGAGCACAATATGTCAATATCCAACCGTCTGTCGCGCAGAAACCGTATTGCTTCTTTACTTTTCCTGATAACGTTTTAATATTTACAGGGATATTGAGACAGCCCTTTTTCCGCCGGAGGACGCCCGTGAAAGAATTCTTTGATAAGAGACCGGTTGCCGGCAGTATTATTCTATGGGTAATCGCCCTTATTGCCACACTGCTCTGCATCAGCTACCAGGACAGGACAGGTCCCACCTACCCACTGGATGGAGATGTCACTGTCTGTGGTCAGAAGGTGCGGTATCATTTCCAGAGGAGCGAGACCATTGGCAGGACCCTCAAGATAGTCCTCTCGGACCCGGTTCCGGAGGGGGCCGCCGGTTCGGTGCAGTACAGGCGGCTTAATTCTGAAGATGACTGGTCGGTAGTGGGGATGGAGCGGGGCATTTTCGATATCACCAGGCGGGGAAGGACTGAAACCTACCATGGGATTGGAGCCAGGCTGCCCAGTCTGAAGAAGAGAGCGGGAAAATATGAATATTACGTTTACCTCAGCTGCGGGGAAGAGCCGTCCTCGGTAACCGGGGAAGAACCGGTAATAGCCAGATATAAAGGGGCGGTGCCCACCTGGGCTCTTATCGTTCATATAGTTGTGATGTTCGGCTCTATGACCATAGCGGTTCGTACTTTCCTGGAGGCTATAGTGGATGGCAGATACTGGAAGCTGCTCTGGGCCACCGTGATATCTCTGGTCCTGGGAGGTTTCGTATTAGGCCCCCTGGTCCAGTGGTACGCTTTCGGGGTATGGTGGGACGGGATCCCCTTCGGGTACGATCTGACTGACAACAAGGTGCTGATAGAGCTTGTTTTCTGGCTGCTGGCCTGTTACATGAACCGGGGGGGGAGAAGAAGCAGGTGGTCAGTATACATTGCCGCCGTGGTTACGCTTATCGTCTATTTCATTCCCCACAGTATGCTTGGCTCAGAGTACAATTACCGGGCCGGGGAGGGCCGGGGAACGGCCGGGTAGAAGAGATGGGAACTCAGCAATGAAGAGCAAGAAAATACTGCTGATAGGCCCTTTGCCGCCGCCGATAGGCGGGGATACGGTAATGACCCGCGACCTTCTTGAGAGCAGCCAGTGGAGAGAAAACGGACTGGATATAGTAGCGGTTGACACTTCACACTCCGGAGAGATCAGGCTGCCCGAGGCGCGGTTGTCCGGGGCTGACATATTGAGGGCGGCAAGGATATTGCGCCGGGTGCTGGTCCGCCTGCCCCGATCGCGGGCGGTACTGCTCTGGGCCAACCGGCGTTTTCTCTGTACCCTGGGAACTGCAATCATCTACATGGCCAACCTGTTCGGCAAACCGGTTATGGCAAAGGCTTTCGGTGGATCTCTGGGCAGGAGGATCAAGGGTATGAGCCGCCGCAGGAGAAGGTATGTGACCGGGATGCTGAAGAGGTGCCGGTATATTCTCCCGGAGACCGAGGAGCTGACCCGCGAGCTGATCGAGGATATAGGAATTCCTGTCTCGCAGGTCAGGATGCTGCCCAATTTCCTTGCGGAGAGATACTTCACGGAGCTGGATAAGGATAAGCGGGATATCGAATTCAGGGGGAAATGCCTGTTCCTGGGCCAGATAAAGAGAGAAAAGGGCATATTCACCATTATACAGGGGCTTTCCGGCTTGCACAGCTACAGCTGTGACTTCTATGGGCCGGTGGTAGAACGGGACAGGGAAGAATTCATGGAGAAGGTTGTCCCCATCCCCAACCTGGAGTACCGGGGTATAGCATCTCCGAAGGAAGTTCCAGATATACTTAAATCATACGATGCTCTTCTTCTTCCCACCAGCCACAGCGGAGAGGGTTACCCGGCGGTGATCCTCCAGGCCTTCGCCTGCCGGACGGCGGTAATAGCCAGCCGCTGGATCTCCATTCCTGACCTTATCGGGGATGATGAAAGGGGTGTATTGATACCGGTAGGGGATCAGGACGCCCTGGTAGAGGCCCTGGACCGGCTTTCCGGGGACAGGGAATTCAGGGACAGAGTGCGGGGTAATGCACTGGAATACGCCATTAAATATTCCGAGAGGCGGATAATAGGAGAGATGCTGATATCTGATATTCTGGACGGCAGTCAGCACCTGTCCAGGTAACGGATTCTTTCCCAGTCCGTTACGGCCATATCAAACTCATCAAGCTCACACCTTTTTGCCTCTATGTATTTTGTCAGGAATTCCCCGCCGAGAAGTTCCTCCATGATGGTACTCTTCTCCAGGTTCGAGAGTGCTTCCCGGAGCGAACCCGGAAGGGTTTCAATGTCCAGGTCGGAGAGTTCCTTTTCCGATTTGAGGTAGACGCTGTCCTGCATCGGGTCGGGCAGCTCCAGCTCCTGTTTGATACCCTCCAGCCCCGCCTTCAGTATGGCGGCGAAAGCCAGATAGGGAGAGGCGCTGGGATCAGGGCATCTCAGTTCCGCTCTGACCGAGGATTTCCTGCCCGGCGAGGACTGCGGTATCCTGATCAGAGAAGACCTGTTCTTGCTTCCCCAGCATATATATTTGGGGGCTTCAAACCCTGAATTGAGCCTCTTATAGGAGTTTATGGTCGGGTTGGTCAGAGAGACAATCTCTTTGATATATTTCAGAAGGCCCGCTATGAACTGTCTTGCCATCCCGGAAAGATTGTTGCCGTCATTTTTATCGTAGAACAGGGGAGCTCCCTCCCCGTCAAAGAGGCTGGAGTGGATGTGCATGCCGTTCCCCGGTTTTCCGAATAGAGGCTTGGGCATGAAAGAGGCTACCAGCCCGTACTTATGGGCGGTCGATTTGATTATCTTCTTGAGCAGAACTACGGTGTCGGCAGTAGAGAGTGCGTCTCCATACTTGAACCCTACCTCGTGCTGGCCCACCCCCACCTCATGA
>WJIX01000103.1 GCA_014730075.1 bacterium
AGAGAGGACCGCCTGCCGCAGGGCGCTTCTCACAGATTTTATCTTTACCGTTCCGCACTCCCTGCAGATCCGGGCCAGCTCTTCTGCCCTCTCTTTCAGTTTTCCCGGGGCGGGAAGTGGATAGAACTGAAGAGGTGTCCAGGGTTTTGGAACCACAGTATTGATGTGGATTTCCAGCCTGGCGCCGCGGGATACCTCTTTCAGCCGGTTCAGGAACAGACCGGTCCGGCTCAACGCCTCTTCATCCTCTCCGGGATACCCGGTCAACAGGTATATCACAAGTCTTTCAACTCCTCCGCCGGCCAGCACTCCGGCTGCGGCAAAAAAAGTCTCATCATCCACGCATTTCCCCAGTAAATAGCGCCCTCTCTGGCTTCCCGACTCCGGTGCCAGAGCGGCACTGCGGATACCGGTCCTTCTGATAAGATCTGCCGGCACCCTGCTGATATCCTGTGCCCTGAGTGAGCTGAAGGAGGGCATAACTTCCTGTTCAAGGAGATGCTCAACCATTGACTCAAAATCTGGATTGGCGGCGATGGATGTGCTCACCATACCCACTCTTTCAACCTTGCCGGGGAAACCTGGTATTCGCGAGAGCTGCCCGGTGAACTGTTCCAGGCTCATAAACCTCAGGGGGCTCTGGATCGACCCGGAAAGGCAGAAGATACAGCTTCCCGGGCATCCCCTCCCCGTCTCTATCAGCATCATATCCCCGAAGGCTGTCTCGGGGGTAACAGCAAAGGAAAAAGGGAATTCCTCTATCCGTGCGGGACGGGAGAACTTCATTCGATCCTCAGTCAACCCGGGAATATATATTCCATCCAGCCCGGCCAGCTTCCCGGCAAGACCCTCAGGATCATTGGAACCTATTTCCGCCAGATAGCCGGATATGACCTCAAGGGTCTGCTCGCCCTCACCCAGGGAAATTATGTCGGCTATCTCCGAAAGGGGAAATGGATTTGCGCTGGGGGCCGGACCTCCCGCGATTACCAGGGGTTTTCTCCCTCTGAGGGAACGGGACGCGGGGATACCGCTTCTCTCCAGGATCCTGGCCATATTCAGGTAATCCTCTTCATAAGAAACCGAAAAGAACAGAACAGGTGAAGCGGAAATCCTGGAGCCCGATTCCAGGGTTAAGGGCGCGGTGTCGGTGAAGAACCTCTCCACCCTGATGAAGGGGCTGGACCTGAGCCCCCTGAAAAGGAAATGAAACCCTAGATTGGACATCCCCGCCGAGTAGGTTGAGGGGTACCCAACGAAGACGTTACCCGCCATTCTTCTCGGTTTGGGAAAATCTACCAGATATCTTTCCTTGTTGATATTCAATTCTTTACAGGGGGATCAAGAAATCGGCTTCATAAATTATCTATATTCAGAGGACCTTCCCCAAGGAGATTCCTTGCCGCCAGGTTATCGGGCTCATACTTTAATACATTCATGAGTATTTCCTGGGCACGCTCATTCTCACCCTTGTTCCTCAGCACGATTGAAAGCGAGATCAGGACATCCGTATATTCCGAGTTTATCTCCAGGCTCCTGCTGTAATACTCCTCGGCCTTATCGTAATTGTGCCGGTAATACTGTATATCTCCCATTATCTTATAGATATCGGCGAAATCACCGTCATTGCTCCCCAGCACCTCCTCCGCCTCTTCGAAATTACCCTTCTCCACCAGGATATGGGCCAGTTTCTCCCTGGCCCTCAGGTATTTATCATTAACCTCCACCGCCTTGCGGAAGTATTCCTCGGCCTTTTCCATTCTTCCGGTATTCAGATATACTTCGGCAATAAAGTAATATACATCTGCGCTCTCGACCCCCGCTTCCATTATGGTCCTCAGGGTAAGCATGGCCCCCTCCAGGTCCCTCTCGCGTATCTGGAGTATAGCCAGGTTGATATCGTTGACCCCTTTCCTCTCACTCTTCTCCATTCCCATCTTCAGGTTTTCAATGGCCAGCTTCCTCTCCCCCATTATATTCAGCAGGAATCCATAATAGTATCTGGCCCTGCAGTATTCCGGCGCTATCTCTATGACATTTTCCAGAACCTCCCGGGCCTTCCCGTATTTTCCGAGATAGAGCAGGGTGGCGCCGTAATAACACTGGATATCAGGGTAGTTCTGCTTCTCTTCAGCGGCCCTCTTCAGGTGAAGTACCGCCTCAGAATATCTCTTCTGGTCAAACAGCAGAATCCCCAGGTAGTATCGGGCCTCGCTGTAATCCGGATTGATCTTCAGGGCTTCTTCCAGTTCGGTGAACGCTTTATCCCCTTCCGAGTTCTTGAACAGGGCCAGGCCCAGTTTGAACCTGATATCGGCGTAATCGGGGTGCATCTCCCGAAGCTCCGTAAAGGTATCCACCGCGGCGGAGTAATTACCGGTATTGTACTGTTCCACCCCGTCACGGACAAGGGTATCGAACCTGGAGCTGGAGGTGATTATCTTCTTCAGCTCCTTGAGGGGAGGGATATCAGTCTTATTGCTCGAGAGGTGATCGCTGAGGAACTTGCTTATCGAAGGGGTTTTGTCCGATGAGAGTTCCAGCGCTATCTGAAACTGCCTGTCCGCTGCCTCGGCCTCTCCCTTCTCCAGCAGAACGATACCGAGGTAGCAGACTGCCTCAAAATACCTGCTGTTAAGCTTGATCGCTTTCTTCAGCATATCTACGGAACTCTCGATCCGGTCCTTCTTGTGATAAATTACCCCCATCCGGTAATAGAGGTCGGGATAGGTCGGGTTCTCCGTAACCGCTTTCTCGAAGTGCTCCAGGGCCTGTTCAAAATCCCCGGTAAAGTACCTGGCAGTCCCAATATGAACATGGGCCTCCGCCGCGTAGAACATCCCCAGGGCGTAGGTCGGATCATCATGAGCTATAGATTCGGTGGCCTTCTCCAGCTGCTCTATAGCAAGCTCATACTCTCCGTCGTTATAATATCTTATACCTCTTTCATATTCCGGATTACTCCTTAATCCGAATATTCTGCCCCAGAACGACAATTAATTCTCCTTACTATTTATGAGGCGTCCTGATGAATGAAGGGACGTCCAGGTCCACGGCTCCGGATAATCCGCCAACAGCCACTCTCTTTTCCTCACGGGAAGAGGGGCTTCGCTCTTCCATCTCGATATTCTGCTCCTTCCTCTCCGAGAGTCTTCTGCTTATCCTGTTGACGCTTCTGTAATCCCGGTTCTCAGATTCGAATCCAGTTGCTATCACGGTAACATGAACCTCGTCCTCAAGGTTATCATTTATCACCGCTCCGAATATTACATTGGCCTCGTCGCCCGCCTCATCGCTTATAATAGCTGTTGCCTGCGACACCTCGTGGAGACTCATCCTGCTGTCACCGGTTATATTAACCAGCACACCCTTGGCCCCGCTGATCGATACGTCATCCAGCAGGGGGCTATTGAGGGCTATCCTCGCCGACTCCACCGCTCTTCCTTCACCGCTTGCTATCCCGCTCCCCATCATGGCGTCGCCCATGTTCCTCATTGTAGTTCTAACATCAGCAAAGTCAAGATTAATCAGTCCGGGGATGGTAACCAGGTCTGATATCCCCTTGGTGGCGTGATGAAGAACCTCATCCGCAGTGGAGAATGCGTCAGTAAGGGGGGTATCCTGGGGAACCAGGGTCAGGAGCTTGTCATTCCTGATTATTATCATGGTATCCAGCTCCTCCTTAAGCATTCTGGCCCCTTCGATAGCTTCTCTCCCCCGGCGCTTACCCTCGAAGCTGAAAGGCCTTGTTACTATCCCTACGGTAAGAGCTCCCCTCTCCTTGGCTATTCTGGCAATTGTGGGGCTTGCCCCCGTTCCGGTCCCTCCCCCCATCCCGGCGGTAACGAAGACCATATCGGCGCCGTCAAGCATCTCTCCCAGAAGATCTGCGTCTTCCTCAACCGCCCTTCTACCCACCTCCGGGTCTCCCCCGGACCCAAGGCCGCAGGTCAGTCTGGTACCGATCTGCACCTTCTTATGGGCCTTCGAAAAATCAAGGGCCTGGGCATCCGTATTTACTGCAATAAACTCCACACCCTGAAGGTTGGAGTCCACCATTCTGTTGACCGCGTTCCCTCCGGCCCCACCCACACCTACAACTTTGATGCTTGCCACTTCGCTGTGCTCGTCAAACTCAAAACGCATCTTCTACCTCCTCCTTGGTACTTCAGCATACCACTTTTCTGAATCCATTTATTATCCTGTTAAAATATCCGTTAACCCTGTTATCCCTGTAATCCGCAATCAGGTCCATTCCCTCAAAGAGAAGGCCCGCTCCTGTAACCCAGCCGGCGTCACCGGCCAGCTCGACCAGGCCGTCCACTCCTGCGGGAGTCACCACCGCGGCAGGGAGCCCGAAGAATTCCTCTGCCACATTATCAAGCCCCTCCAGCCTGCTTCCTCCCCCACAAAGGTATACACTGCCTTCCAGATCTCCTCCAGGAGCCGCATGCTCAGTGATCAGAGAAAACAGCTCCAGGCATCTCGGTTCGACTATCCGCGCGGTCTCATTTACGCTGACTCCGTAAGAGACCCCTTCCACTTCCAGATCCGCGTCGGCATCTTTCAACGCACCCCCGTATCTGCCGCTGAACAGGCAGACCTCTTTCTTCATCTTCTCAGTCAGCTCCAGGGGCAGGCTCATCCCGATAGCCAGGTCATTGGAGATATTGAATCCTCCTACCGGGATAACCCCGCTGCTTCTGAGGGATCCGCCGCTGTATAATGCGAACGATGTAACCTCGCCCCCGATATTTATAAGGAGCCCTTCCGGCTCCCCCCCCGATGAGGCCCGGATAAGCCTCCCGTCAGCGAGGGGCGCAAAAACGATATTCACCAGCTCCACTCCGTTCCATTCCAGAAGTTCCTTGAGCAGTTCAGCCTGCCTCCTGACGGAGGTAACAATATGGACTTTTCTCTCCAGCCGGGATCCAGCCATACCCACCGGGTGGTCTATCCCGGCCCGGCCATCTATCATAAATGACTGCTCCAGCATGTGGACTACCGTGCGGTCTGCCGGTAGGGGGACCTTTCTGGCACTTTCTGTGACATAGTCAGCTTCCACCGAGCTGATAACACCCTTTTCCTGCCTGGTCAGCACTCCCTCGCTCTCGAAACTCCTTATACCCGAACCGGTTATCGAAACGCACGCGCCTTTTATCCTGACCCCGGCCATCTTTTCAGCCTTCTCCAGGGCCGCTCTGAGAGCCTGATTGACCTTCTGGGGATCCTTCACTTCTCCCTTGGCCATCCCCTCAACGGGGTTGGAAGCGACTCCTATCAGTTTTATCCTTTCGGAATCTCCCAGCTCACCGGTCAAGACCCGCACATTCGATGAGCCGATATCGATTCCCACCACGTAATTTTCATTCATATATTCAATCTCTCCTTCCCTGTCATCTGACAACTACCTGGTGTTTGAAACGCAGGTCGACCAATTCCGGGAAGCTGCCCTTCTCTTCCAGCAGGTGATAAATGCTCTTCAACTTTCTTATTCTCTCCTCCAGGTTTTTCCTGCCCACCCTGATCACGGATCCCACATCCAGCCAGATGAATATTATCTCCTCATTCTCGATATGAATCTCGGACAGCTGCTTTGCCGGAGAAAAGCCATATTCCTTGAATATCCTGAGCGCTTCCAGGGCCTTGATCAGACCGCGCCTGCCCTCTTCTCCATTCAGGTCGGATACTCCGGTTATCAGGGGCAGGTCCACCCCCCCGGATGAAATCCTCCCCGAGAGCACCACCCCACACTCATCCACCT
>WJIX01000104.1 GCA_014730075.1 bacterium
CCATAAGATCCTGCTGGCTGCTCCCTTTCTCTTCCGCTTCCTCTTCTACCTGAATCCTGTGGGCTACCACCCGGTTCTTACTGGTCAGGTATTCTTCCGCAGCCACCCTTATATCTTCAGGGGTGACCTTCTTGATCTTCTCCTGCATCCTGATAATCTCCATGTAGTCGCCGTAATACAGTTCTCCCATCAGTGCGGTGAAGGCCAGGCCTAGATTGGAGCCCAACCGCCTTACATAATCGGCCTCCATCTGGTTCTTTACCTTCTCAATCTCCCTTTCCGAAACCGGTTCCTTCTTCAGTTTCTCCAGCTCCTTGTAGACAGCCTCCTCAACTTCCTCCAGGGTATGAGGATGTCTGGGCTCGGCGGTTATTACCAGGAGGTTATCATAACGGTTAGAGGGGCCGGCGTAGACTGCGGGAGGACTGGCGGTCAGCTCTTGCTCCTCATAGATAGATTTATAGAGCCTCGATGTCTTGCCCTGCCCCAGAACCGATATCATCACGTTGAAAGCGAGGTCCTCCGGGTCAGGGTAATTAGGTTTGTGGTAACCGATCATTAACTTGGGGTTTGCCGAATGCTCTATGGTAATCCTTCTCTCGCCCTGCTGTTCCGGCTCCCTGGTCTCCACATCGGGAGGGGCGGGCTGGGCCGGAATCGGCTCGAAATACTTCCTGGCCATCTTCCTGACCTCGGCAACATCCACATCCCCCACCAGGACCGCAGTGGCATTGTTCGGCGCATAGTAGATTCTGTGGTAATCGGCCAGCTCCTTGCGGTCTATGGTCCTCAGGTCGCTCATCCATCCCACTACCGGCCACTGGTATGGGCAGGCCTTGAATGCTGCCGCATAGAAACTTTCATTCAGTACGTCATCAGGATCATTTTCTCCAAGCCGCCTCTCCTCCATGACCACATCCCGCTCCACCCAGAATTCCCGGAACACCGGCGAGTCCATCCTGTCGGACTCGGCCACCATCCAAAGCTTCAGCCTGTTTGCCGGCAGATAGACGAAATAAACCGTAAAGTCATATGAAGTGCCCGCATTCAGAAAGTTTGCTCCATTATTCTGATAAAGCTCCCACAGTTCATTATTTACTATATATTTTTCGCGCTGCTGGGCTATCAGCCTGCGCACCTCACCCCAGGCTTCCTTGTACTCAAGATACTTAGCGAGGTAATCAACTCCGTCCTCTTCCAGCAGATAACGGATCCCAGACAGGGAATCGGGAAGCGATTCCATCTTCCTGATCTTTTCCACTACCAGGCTGCTCTGTCTGTACTTCTCAGTCCCCACGCTGTTGGTCTCCTCTATAGTGAATTTCTCCACTATATCCCTGCTGAAATCCTCGAATAGTTCGAAACGCCATTCCCCAATCTCTTTTCTCAGGGCTATGGTAGCCTCTCCCAGGGAATCGGTCCTCTGGATGTAAGGTATCTCTTCCTCATAGTTCTCGGTTCCCAGCATCCTGGTACCCTTGAACATCATATGCTCGAGAAGATGAGATATACCGGTAATATTGGGTCTTTCGTTCGCCGAGCCCACGTCGAAGACAATGGCGCTGAAAACTACGGGGGCTTCCCTGCGCTCGATGACCAGGAATTTCATTCCGTTATCGAGAGTAAATTCGTTGACCTTATCTTCGAGTCCAACGCCCCATGCCAGCGGCTGCCCCAGCAATACGAGCAGCATTGTAAAGGCTGCCACGGTGAACATTCTTCTGGTTCCTCGCATACCCTCTCCTTTCAGTGGTAATTCAGACGGACGGCCGGCCGCGGCGTGGAGGCTGGCGAGAAATGCCGCAAGAACAGCCATGATCCTTTTTCACCATGACATTCTATGTTCAGGTGGATGAAGCTGTCAACGGATTATCTTTATTTTTTTCAATAAGCATCAGACTTGATTATATTAAGATAACTGTGATAACTTTCTTCTACGGGCTCCATGCCCGCTGACACGAAACAATTTACTTTCTACGGAAGGGAATCGGATAAATGTCTTTTACAAGGTTCATATCAGGATTGCAGCTGCTATTACTGTCCCTCATTATATTCTGCTCTTCCGGCGCCTCCGGCCAGGCCCTTCCGGTAGAAGAGGAAGAATACTGGCAGCAGAAGGTTGATTACAGAATCGAGGTCAAACTGGATGACCGGGCAAAAACACTGACCGGGCAGGAGGAGATCAGGTATACCAACAACTCCCCTGATACTCTCCGTGACTTCTATATACATCTCTACGCCAACGCATACAGCAGCAAATCATCCCAGATGATAAAAGATTACATGCCCGGGACCCTCTTCTTCCTGATAGGCCTGAGAGAATCAAAGCGTGGCTGGATAGAGATTGAGGAGCTGATAGTGGACGGATCTCCGGTTGAATTCGATCTCGACGAGACAATCCTGTCCGCTGAGTTCCCTTCTCCGCTTCTTCCGGGAGAGGAGGCGGTTCTTGATATAAAATTTCATGAGAAGATCAGAAAGACCCTGGGAAGGGCCGGTTATACGGGAGACCATTACGATATAGCCCAGTGGTATCCCAGGATGTCAGTCTATGACAGGAACGGGTGGCATCCCGACCAGTTCAGAAAAGGCGAGTTCTACGGCGAATTCGGAGATTATGACGTGCATATCAACCTTCCGGCCAGATATGTGGTGGCTGCCACCGGAGAGCTGGTATCGGGAGACCCCGGCTGGATCTACAACTGCCCTCCGGAGAGCGGGCAGGATAAGGGTGAAGATGCCGGGCAGGTCTACAAGAAACTACATTTCCGGGCCGAGAGGGTTCACGATTTCGCGTGGTGCGCCGATCCGGATTATGTTGTCCAGGACACCACCATAAACGGCACCAGGGTGATGAGTTTCTTCCGGCGATCGAGTATCGCCTGGAAGGACTCTGTTCTGGCCAGGGGGGTCAGAACCATCCGGTGGCTGGAGGAGTTCGTGGGGCCTTATCTATACCCCCAGATAACCATCGCTGAGGCATTCATTCACGGGGGGATGGAATACCCCATGCTGGTTATGAACAGCAGCCCCGATGAAGACCTGATTGTCCATGAAGTGGGGCATAATTACTTTTACGGCATGCTGGCCAATAACGAGAGGGATGAAGCCTGGATGGACGAAGGGTTTACCCAGTATCAGATGTTCCGGCGAAAAGAGGATATGATGGGAAAAGGGGGAATGGGAGGAAGGGGAAAGCACCGAGCGCATGGCCACTC
>WJIX01000105.1 GCA_014730075.1 bacterium
AACTGTCTCACCCAGGCGAAGCTGATCGGAATTGCCGGTGGGAAGGATCGGAAGGTCCTCTCCCTCGATCTTGATAACCGCCACATCGCTCTCACTGTCTGTTCCTATTACCTCGGCGTCGAACTTTCTCTTATCGGGAAGAGTTACCTCTATCTCCTCTGCCTGATTCACCAGGTGGTTGCTGGTCAGAATATAGCCGTCGCTGCTTACTATCACACCGGAGCCCAGATTTCTCTGAACCCTCTCCTGAGGAATATTTCTGAAGAACCTTCTGAAGAAATCCCTGAAATAGGGATCGGAAGCGAGGGAGTTCCTGACCACCCTCTTTGATGATATATTTACCACTGCCGGTATGGCTTTCTCGATTACATCCGGAAGCTCCTCATTCTCAACATCCATAACCTGCGCCTGAACCGGAGTGGACAACTCTGCTCGTCCCGAGGAATACCTTCCCAACAGGAAGCCGGCGGCCAGAATAAGAGCCACAGCGGTAAGCGCAATCCATTTTCTCTCTAATTCAAATCTCTTCATATCTCACCTCCATTTTCATCTATCTTGTATGAATATTACCCCCGATTAGTTCCATATTACAGAAAAAAAGGGTTAAAGAATAGATTTCCGATCCCGAAAACCGGGTAAATAGCATATCAATTCTGATAGCCAGGGCCGCATGAGAATAAAAAACAAACTCAACAGAATACTTATCCGCATCTTCGACCTGACCACCAGCGTGGTGGCATTACTTGTTATCCTTCCGGTTTTTGCCATTATTGCTGCAGCTATCAAGCTGAATGACGGGGGCAGAGTCTTCTTCATTCAGGATAGGGTTGGCAGAGGCGGCAGGGTATTCAGGATGTTTAAATTCCGCTCGATGGTAGAGGGTGCCCACCGGACCGGCATTTTCATTCACGGAGAGACTGACAGCAGGATCACCGCGGTGGGCGGACTGCTCAGAAAAACGGCCCTGGACGAACTTCCCCAGCTGATAAACGTTCTGAGGGGAGAGATGAGTATAATCGGCCCCCGCCCGGCTCTTCCAGATCATCTGAAGGAGTATTCAGAGTGGCAGATGCGCCGGCTGGAAGTCAACCCCGGCATAACCGGATGGGCTCAGATAAATGGCAGAAATTCTCTCTCCTGGCCGGAGAGAATCGAGCTGGACATCTGGTATATCGAAAACAGGACTCCGGCTCTGGACCTTAAGATTATCCTTCTGACCATTCCTTTCCTTCTCAGGAACGAGGGAGTATACGCCGGAAGAGAGAAGTTCAGCTTCGACTCCGGCGAGGCAGAACGGCAGCCCCCCCCGCTTGAGACCGGACAGCCGTCAGCTCCGGTGCATAGAAGCGTGGTCAACCAGTAGCGCTGATGCGGCTGCACTGATCAGTTGATAACAGGAAAATCACCATCCCGCCCCGATATCCAGGAAGTAAGGTAAAATACCCGATCAGGTCTCTCCGCGATGGAGACGGCCAAAACACCACGGAGATCACATATTTGGCCCGCATCTCTATTCTGCCGGCAAGCCCAGGGATCTGCCCGGTCTGAATAATCCATTTACTCCTTCCGGTCCCGTACGTATCGGAGAAAGTAAGCCAGATCCATGAAATGTAACTGTAAATTCTTCAAACTCTGTCAGAACCGGACGTCAAATCCCCCGTACTTCCCCTTTCCCGACAGTTCCCTGGTATCAATCTCGGAAACCCTGGAAGCGGGTGGTCCCTTGTAGAGTTCATTAATAAATGACTCTATACTCTCATCCGGTCCCTCCGCCTCGATCTCTACCGTCCCATCCGGCATATTGCGTACATACCCCTTTACCCCGATTCTATTTGCCAGCCGCCTGGTAAAAAACCTGTACCCCACTCCCTGCACAACCCCAGTAACAGTAATATGAAGTCTGATCTTTATCTCCTTTCACTCAGCCGTAAACCTCTATGAATTTCTCAAAGGACCTGTCCCAGCTCTTCTCGACATCGTCGGGGAATACACATCCGGGGAGTTCTCTTCTGGAAAGGTGATAGTGAAGGCAGTCGCAGCAGTTCCCCTTCCGGGAACATCCCGGGTAGCTGCAGTTGCACTTATCTTTGTTCACCTTGATGTTTTCACAATCTATAGCCATTTTATCAACCACCTTTGCCTCTATTGCACGATTACATATTTATCTTTTCCTTTAATCATATAATAACAGAAATACCTGTGACACAACACCATTTTAACCTCTCGTCTTACCGGGAAGGGCTGCCGGGAAGCCCTCTTCAGGTTATATTTAAAGCTTTATTTACCGCAGTTATTATGATAGAATGAAGGATTACAGCACGTAGCAGGAAAACGGGATCAAGATGAAAAACAGCTTTGCAATTCTTCTCTGTTTTTTTGCGCTCTGTCTCGCCCGCAGCGCAGTCACGGAAGAGTTATCCAGACAGTTCTATTTCCAGAAACCGGAGGTGGTATCGGTCTCAGAGACCGGAGCGGAGCTCTATATACCGGGCTGCGGCAGAAAGGTCGAGCCTGGCAAGCCGGCAATCCCTGTTTTCTCTGCCTGCTTCCTGCTCCCACCCGGAGAGAGAGTCAACGGTGTCCGCTTTGAAAGCGGGCCCGCCGTTTACCTCGACAGCAGATATCAGATAGCTCCGGCCCCGGTTCAGGTCCCTACCGGGGAGGACAGAATATCGCACAGGGTCAATTACCGGGACCAGGCTATATATTCGATGTCCACACCCTATCCATCCGACATCGGGGAGCTGACAGGCGAGTATTCTCTCTCGGGGCTTCGGATTGCGTTTGTCAATATCTATCCCTGCAGGCCGGTGCCCTCCAGCGGACAGATCCTTTTTTCCGGAATGATAAAGGTAATCCTGGAGACCGGGCCGGCCCCTGCTGGGAGACGGCACCCGGAAGCAGCGGTTCGAAAAGCTGTTAAATGGGCCGAACGGGTTTCGTCAAACCCCAACCGTTCTAACCGCTATCTTCCTTCAGACGGTGAGCGGCTGGCCTTCTCAACCGGATCTTCCGGTCAGTCCTGTTACCCGGTGGTTATCATAACCAGCCCTTCCCTGGAGAGCTCTTTTGAGGAGCTGGCGTCCCTGAGAACAGATCTGGGCCTTCGAACCAGGACAGTCACCACAGACTGGATCGAGGCCAATTACAGTGGTTCTGATATCCAGGAAAGGATAAGGACATTCATAACAGAGGCCTATTTTGACTGGCAGACCGAATATCTGGTCCTTGGTGGTGATGAGAGCATAATCCCCCACCGGGGATTCTACGTTAAAGCAGGAAGTGAAATAGAGCCGGATATCCCTTCAGATCTATATTACTCCTGCCTGGACGGTGACTGGAACGCCGATGGCGATAATTACTTTGGAGAGCCCGGAGAAGAAGACCTCCTGCCGGAGCTCTCGGTGGGCCGTATTCCGGTGGAAAGCGCCTCGGAGGTGCAGAACTTTACCGGGAAACTGGCCTCCTACCGGCTGCAGCCCCATGCAGGCGACTGCACCGAAGGGCTGTTTCTGGGCGAGCTGCTCTGGAGCGAATATGGTGTGGATACCTGGGGAGGAGATTACAAGGATGAGGCGCTGAACGGTTCGGGCAACTACGGTTTCCAGACAGCCGGCCTGCCTGGCTGCTTTTCATCCGAACTCCTCTACGACAGGGATCATCCGGTAAGCTGGAGCGCCAGCGACCTGATCCCTCTGATAAATGGAGGGGTCAATCTTGTGAACCACCTGGGCCACACCGGGCTTCACAACGCAATGCACCTCAGCGCCGGAAACCTGGACCTTCTGGACAATGACGGAACCTCGGCCAATCCGGCGGTTTTCTATTCACAGGGATGCTACGCCGCATCTTTCGACAACAGGGATTACGCCGGGCAGGTATACACTGAGGATGCCATAGGAGAGCAGCTTCTGACCGGCCAGTCAGGTGCGGTGGCATTCATAGGCAACTCCAGATACGGCTGGAACGCGCCGGGATCCACCTGCGGCGTTTCACAGTTCTTCGACCGGCAGTTCATGGACGCTCTTTTCGGGGAGGGTATAACCGCGATAGGCCCGGCCGTGGACGACTCCAGGATAGACAATATACCATATCTGTCCTATCCCCTGGTCAGGTATGTGATGTACGGGATGACCCTGCTGGGCGATCCGGCGATGCAGATCTGGACCGCTCAGCCGCAGCAGATTACCGCCCTGCATGATTCACTGATCAAGCCGGGGAATAATAATATAGATATAGAGCTCACCAGCGGTTCAGAGCCGGTGGCGGGGGCGTTGGTCTCGGTCTACACCAGGGATTACTCAATCTACCGTATGGAAAGGACCGATCAGAGCGGCGCAGTAAGCTTCTGTGAAGATGTACCTGATACCGGGGTTTTGCGGCTGAGGGTAATCTCTTCAGGGCATTTCCCCTACGCTGATTCAATACTGATCAACTCCGAGCCGGACACGCTGATAGAGCTGGGCACACTTCTGATAGACGATGATTCAACCGGGGGAAGCTCAGGAGACGGGGACGGTATCATCGAGAATGGGGAAATCGTACAGCTGGGCAGTATTATAAGCAACCGGGGCAGAACTGCAGCGGACAGCTGTATATTGAAGCTGTCCTGCAGTGATCCATATATAGCAATCCAGGAC
>WJIX01000106.1 GCA_014730075.1 bacterium
CGGGGGGACCAGGACAGCAGCGGTCAACGGAGGGTTCGTAGCCCTCTACAGCGTCCTGAAGAAATTGAAACTTGAAGAGAGCTCTGTGGTAAGTATGATAGCGGCGGTGAGCCTGGGGTTGATCAAGGGAAAGGTTCACCTGGACCTGGATTACACTGAGGACTTCGCCGCTGATGCCGATATAAATGTGGTAATGGATGAAAAGGGCGGTATAGTGGAGATACAGGGGACCGCCGAGGAGGCTCCGTTCAGCGAGGAGCAGCTGGGGGCGGTCATAAAGTCCGCCCGGCGCGGGATAAGGAAAATAATAAAGGCTCAGAAATCAGCACTGAGAATAGAATGAAGATAGTCCTTGCAACCGGGAACCGGGGAAAGATATCGGAGATAAGAAGGATCCTGTCAGATATCGAAGTTCAGGTTCTGACCTTCGAGGATTTTGACTCATTCCCCGATCCGGAGGAGACCGGAAGCTCCTTTCTGGCCAACTCGCTGATCAAGGCAAAGGCGGTCAGTGAGGCGACCGGCCTTCCCGCCCTGGCCGATGACTCCGGCCTGGAGGTAGACTGGCTGAATGGCGGACCGGGGATCATGTCCGCCAGATATGGCGGCGAGGGGCTGGATGACCGGCGGCGCTATCTCAGGCTCCTGGAAGAAATGGAGGGGGTGCCGGAGCACAAGCGGGGGGCACGGTTCAGGTGCGTTATGACATTCTATCCGGCGCCGGCAGTGGAGATACTGCCTCAGCCTCCCGGGGCAGAAGCTGACGAGATAGCGGAGCTTCTGGGAGATGATGAAAAGGCGCTGGTCACAGAAGGATTTCTTTACGGGAGGGTAGCAGAGGAGCCGGCCGGAGAGGGCGGGTTCGGATACGACCCGGTTTTCTATATTCCGGAGGAGGGCAAGACGGCGGCGCAGCTCAGACTTGAGGAAAAGAACAGGATCAGCCACCGCTACCGGGCCCTGGTGGAGATGAAGAGGCTGATCAGAAGATATTGCCTGAGTGCACAGGATACTCAGGGCAGCAGTTTATAAAAAAATTCTGGAGTCAGAAGAGGAGTTGTCAATTGCTTGAGATCAGAAATGTGACCAAGAGGTATGATGGCACCACTGCCGTGGATGATCTCTCCCTGGTGGTGGAGCCGGGAGGGATCTACGGGCTGCTCGGCCCCAACGGGGCGGGCAAATCGACCACCATAAGGATGATCATGGGTATCATCGAACCGGATGAGGGCGAGATGAAGCTCTTCGACTCCCCTTTCAGCGAAAAGGTCAAGGAACGGATAGGTTACCTCCCGGAGGAGCGTGGGCTGTACCGCAAGATGAAGGTCCTCGACCACCTGGTATTTCTTGGAGAGATCAAGGGTGTCAGTTCAAATGTAGCCAGAGAGAGAGCCGCGGAGTGGCTGGAGAGGGTGGAGCTCTCAGAGTGGGCGGACCGGAACGTGGAGGCGCTCAGCAAGGGGATGCAGCAGAAGGTGCAGTTCATATCGACCATTCTGCACAACCCGCAGCTGGTGATACTGGACGAACCGTTCACCGGTCTGGACCCAATAAACACACAGCTCCTTAAGGATATAGTGGAGGAGATGAAGGACAGCGGAAGAACAGTGGTCCTCTCCACCCACCTGATGGACCAGGTGGAGAAGCTATGCGAGAGGATCTGTCTTATTAACAAGGGGCAGAAGGTAATAGAGGGGAAACTGTCCGATATCAAGAGAGAGTTCGGAAAGAACGTTATCACCATAAGGTACTCGGGTGACCGCTCGGTGCTGGAGAACGACAGCCGGGTTGTCTCGGTCAGAAGCTTCGGACAGGAACTCTCGGTGACACTGGCAGAAGGGTCCAATCCCGGTGATATAATCAGGCTGGCCCTGGAGCACGGAGAGGTGGAGAAGTTCGAGGTTGGTGAGGTTTCGCTTCACGATATATTCATAGCCAAGGTCAGGGAAGGGGAGGTGAGTGGCGATGAAGATATTTAAGGTTGCAAAGAGAGAGTACCTGCAACGGGTCAGAAAGAAGAGCTTCCTGATCGTAACCCTGCTCGGGCCTGTCCTGATGGCGGCGCTGACACTGGCCCCCGTGTTCCTGCTGAGGCATACCGGGGAGCAGCAGACCGGCATGACGGTTATAGATATGACCGGTAATATCTACACCCAGTTCAGCGAGGCCCTCAGCGATACCCTGGATGACGGCAGGCCGATATTCAACCTTGAGAGGCTTGCCGTAGCTGACAGCTTCGAGTTCGAAAGGGTCAAGCCATCGCTGAACGAACAGATAAACAGCGGTATCATAGATGGGTATCTGTACATACCGGAAGATGTTGTCCAGGAGGGGGGTGCCACCTTCTACGGAGAGAAGGTCGGGAATATCAAGACCGTAGGAAAGATCGAGTCCGAGCTTAACAATATCATCATCAGCAAGCGCCTGAAGGAAGAGGGGATGGAGTATTCCGAGGTCAAGGACCTGTTCAGGAAAACCGACCTGAAAACGGTCCAGATACAGAAGGGTGAGGAAAGAGAGAGCAGCTTCGATATTATATACATGACCACCTTCATCTTTATCATGGTTCTGTACTTTACCATCCTGATGTGGGGAATAGCGGTGCAGAGAAGCATAATAGAGGAGAAGAACAACCGGGTGATAGAGGTGCTGCTCTCCTCGCTGAGGCCGGTTGACCTTCTGGGTGGCAAGATCCTGGGAGTGGGCTCGGTAGGCCTGACCCAGTACCTTATCTGGGGACTGGCCGCTCTGCTGTTCTCACTCTACGGGATTTCAATGGGAGGCTCGCCGGCGGCGCTGCAGGCTTTTTCGCTCACCACCATGGTCTTCTTCCTGGTCTACTACCTGCTGGGATTTCTGTTCTACGCCACTATCTTCGCCGGTATAGGCTCGATCTGCAACAGCGACCAGGAGGCCCAGCAGATCCAGACACCGGTGGTAATGTGCCTGGTGTTTACCATCATCATCCCTATAGTGATAATACAGAACCCGGATGGAGCATTCGCTACGGTGATATCACTGATCCCGCTGTTTACACCAACGGTGATGTTCATGAGGATCAATATCCTGATGCCGCCCGCCTGGCAGATAGGGCTGAGCATACTGCTCATGCTGGCGGGTATCTACATCATGGGAAGGCTCTCGGCGAAGATA
Source organism: bacterium (assembly GCA_014730075.1). GTDB lineage: Bacteria > Krumholzibacteriota > Krumholzibacteriia > Krumholzibacteriales > WJIX01 > WJIX01. Next base: position 3,154 of record WJIX01000106.1, read on the forward strand.
TTCAGGACCGGGATACTGATGTATGGAAAGAGGCCCGATGCCAGAGAGCTTCTGAAATGGCTGAAGAGATCCTGAAGAAAAAGGATCAGAAACTGATTCTGCAGTAGTTGACCTTCAGCGTCAGGTAGCTGTTGAAGTCGCCCCCGTCGGGCACCTTGAACATGTTGTACTCGAGCTCGGCCCCGACTCCGTTGGTCAGCAGGAACCAGTAATCCACTCCCACTGAGATGGAGCCGCCGGGACAGTTGGCCGAGCTGGTAACCGAGCCTACCTTTTGCCCGCCCAGGTGGACCTGGGTCCTGTAGACGCCGGCAGAGGCCGCGCCGTAGACCTTGAACATTCTGGACATGTTAACCAGGTACTTCGCTTCCAGAGCGAAAGGTATCACACCCAGATACTTGTAGAAGTTGGTGGGAGTTTTCTGCATGGAGATTATATCGAAACCTGCTTTGAATCCGACACAGAGGTTCCTGTTGAACATCTTGCCCACGAATATATTCCCGCCGAAACTGGGATTGTCAGAATCTTCGACTCCAATCGGTACGTTGAATGTCCCTCCGAAGTGAACCAGGTTCTTCGGTGCACTGGCCTGAGCCATAACCGCGCCCGAGAAAGCCAGTAGAAATATTACAGTAATTCCCGCTATTGAGAGAGCATTATTCGTTTTCACTGGAGTCCTCCGATCTAATTTAAAATATTTTCTGTTCTATTTTGATATAATAAAATGAAGCACTCCAGTCAAGCCGTTTTGACGCGCGTCAATGACAATAACCCCCGTCTCTGGTGCCCGTTTAATCGATTGAAACAAGATTAGATTTAGGGTAACCTCTCCCTGTCAGAGCAAAAGAAGCAGTTCTCAAATGAGCTTCGAAGCCGGGGAGAGACTCTTGAAGGTCCTGATGGCCCAGAAATACCACTACAGAAGGGGCGGGGATTCCGTCTATATGTTCAACCTCAGCGGCCTTCTCAGGGAGAAGGGCCATCAAGTCGCCCACTTTTCCATGAACCACCCTCAAAATATCGAATCGGAATATGAGGGATATTTCACCTCCGAGCTCGACTTTCCCGCTCTTCTTGACCGGCGTTCTCTATCTGCGGGTTGGAAAGTACTTACCAGGAGCATATATAACAGGGAGGCCAGAGACAGGATGCTGTCGCTGATAGATGATTTCAAACCTGATATAGCCCATTTTCATAATATTCATGACCACCTGACTACCTCCATACTCGATCCGCTGAGCCAAAGGGGTGTGCCGGTTGTCTGGACCCTTCATGATTACCGCCCGGTCTGCCCCAACTCCAATTTCCTCTCCGGAAACCAGATATGCGAGCGCTGCCTCCCCGGGAAATTCTATAATATCTTTCTGCACAGGTGCAAGAAACAGAGCGTAGCGGCAAGCCTGGTGGCGATGCTGGCCAGCTACTCTGATCGGATGAGGGGGGTTTACGGCCGGGTGAGGAGGTTCATCGCACCCAGCGGGTTCATGAAGAGCAAGCTCTCCGAGGGGGGCATAGAGAGCGAGAGGATATCGGTTCTTCCCAATTTCATGGATACCGGTGATTACGGGGTCTCAGATAGGGAGGGTGACTACATAATTTACTTCGGACGTTTGAGTTTTGAGAAGGGGGTGGATACCCTTCTTCGAGCCTTCCGGGGAGTGGAGAGTGTGCGCCTGGTGGTTGCCGGAGAAGGGCCGGAGAGAAAAAATCTGCAAGAGCTGGCGGCAGAGCTTAACCTTGCCAGTGTGGAGTTTGCCGGATTCATAAAGCAGCCCGAGCTCAGAGAGCTGGTGGCGGAATCCAGGTTTGTTATCCTGCCCTCCCGCTGGTACGAGAACCTGCCCTTCTCTGTGATGGAATCTATGGCACTTGGAAAAGCTGTGGTAGCGTCTGAGATAGGGGGGATACCTGAGATGGTTGAGGATGGGGTCAATGGACTGCTTTTCCCGCCGGAGGATCAGGGCCGTCTGAGAGAGGCTCTGCAGAAACTGCTGGCCGAGCCTGGGACAAGAAAAGATATGGGGAGGTTGGGAAGAAAGAAAGCTGAAAGGCTTTACAGCAGCGAAGTCCATTACCAGGGAATAATCGATATTTACCGTGAGCTGACCCAGGACAGGTAACAGCACAATAAAAGGAACCAACCTGAAGAAGGCTGTAAGGCATTCAAAGCGGAAAAAGAGAACACCATCCGGACTGGTTCAAGAACTCATTTCGCCCCATTCTCAGGGTTCGTATGATCTCAACTGGCTTCTCTTAGCTCATGGAACATTTTCAGCTTCCGTCCAGTATTACTTCCCCCAGGGTGGTATTTCCCCCTGCAACCTCCGCCGGGACGACCTTCGTCAGCGGGGTGGAGGTATTATCCAGCCGGTACTCCAGGTACATGGTATAGGTCCCCAGGGGAAGGTCCTTGATGTTGAGGATGAAATCACATCGCGTTGGGCTGCCACTGGAAAAAACATCTCCGTCAAAGCGGCGGACGTAGAATTTGCCCTCCCGGTGGAACCAGTCGTCCAGGGCGTAGTCTAATCTGAAGTAGATCCCGGAGCTGTTGTACCCGTAATACAGATCAAGTTCAATCCCCTCCATATCCTCTCCGCTCTCGAGCTCAATCAGATCCAGCCCTATTCTCATAACAGAGGCGAAATGGCTGATATCGGACGGATCTATCCTGAATATTCCGCTGATATTCCCGGTCGGCTCCGGCAACGGGTCTTCCCGGTAGTGGTGAAGATCGAGCGAGGATGGATTTTCCGAGCAGGAAACGAGCATACAGATAAGAAGAAGAGACAGCGGCAGATATCTTTTCATTGGGACCTCCGAAAACTCAGGGGATTGCCTTGGTATTGATTACTTCAGCGGGCGTATTTTACCACGACCGCCAGTTTTCTGTCAATAATTTTCAATCTCCCGGCCGCTTCCGCTTCTTTAATAGAAGCTGTAATCGATCGAGAAAGAGAAGGAAAGGGCGCTGGTCTCCCGGCTGTAGCTTGCAGCTGAGTATTCACCGCTTTCCTCAGTGTACCATCCGTACATTACCTGAATCTTCGGCTGGATATGCCTTGGGAACTCATAACCGACAGCGAGGTCCCCCCTGCCGCCCCTTGCCCTGCCATTGAACCGGGTGCACATTATGCCGCCACCGAATCCCGCTTCGAAGAAGACACTTGGCGCATCAGCCCTCAGAAAGTACATAGCGCTGAATCCGACGCTGGTGTGGCTTGCCCCGTAAGGTATGAACGGAAATACAATCGTGGTTGCAATAGGTACAGGACATCCTTCGCATCACTGTATAAGACACTCTGTTAATGTTTCTGGTCAGGGCCGGATTATATGACTTGAAGGAAAACTTGTTCAATCAATAGCTGAAAATATTCCTGTTTCGGACCGTATCACAGCTATATGGAAATTAACTGACCTTTAGCCGTTATTTTTACTATTAATGGATTATTATTTTATATTGGCATTTACATTCTCCATATCTTAAGATATTCTTATCTCAAAAAGGATTCTGAGGGTTTCAAACTAACATGCCATCTGTTAGTCAACACTGGGGTGTATAGCCAATGCGGATCGGATACCTGTTAGTTAAAGCTTTCCTGCTGGTTTTAGCCATCCTGCTGCTTGTTCCGGAAGGAGCGGCGGCTGAAAGGCCGCCTCATTTCAGTTATCCCACCAAGCTGATGAACGTTGAAACGGGGTACCTGCTTGGAGAGCGGGGAGGACGCCTGAAGATCGGGTTCGGCGAAACCGGATTCGGTTTTCACCCCAGAGTGCAGGTGACTACCAATACCATGCTGGATTTCATCTCTTTTCTCAATGCCCAGCTGAAGCTGGGTATTCTCATGGAGAAGGGGAAGATCCCCGCTCTGGCTGTAGGAGGCGGGTACTATAATCTTGTCGCTTCCGGTTTTATCGTGAATAGCATCACCGAGGAGGCCCTTTCGACCGAGGAAGAGTTCGAACTCGACTCGGGGCTGGACAGCTGGTATCTTCATATCTCTTTAAGCAAACAGCTGTATCCCGGGGCCAGGATTCACCTGAGTTACCAGTACCGTTATATATCAGGTTATTTCGAGGCGGACGAACCTATAACTCTCACCTCCGGTGACGACGAACTCTCCGCCTATACATCTCTTGACCAGAGCGTATATCATAGGTCTTTCATGTCCGCCCTGGACGCTGACCTGGGCAGCAGCCTGAAGGCGATACTGGAGATGGGTTATGATATATCCTACCAAAAATTCCGTGGCGGATTCGCCCTCCGGCTTGCAGCGACCCGGGGATTCGCTATACAGGGAGGGGTCCTCTGGCCCGGTATCGACCTGGGAGACGATTTTGAAATGCCGGTTGTGCCCAACCTGGCCTTTTTCTGGAGGTATTAATAACCATGCTGTACTTTAAACGGATAATTCTGGTTTCCCTGCTGGTGATGGTACTGGCGCTATCCGGATGCAAGTCGGTTATAACCATAAATAACAGGACGGACCCGGAGAATTTCGACCAGATAATCCTGGCTGCCGGCGCGGATACCTATTACGATGAGGTCTCGGTGGATGTCCCGGACGATATCAGGAAAGATGACTACGAGATAACCAATGTGGATATCTTCGGGGATGTTCTGGCCACCGAGATAGAAGTTGCCCTTGAGGTAAAGCTCTACATTGGCCTGGAGCCGGGGAATCTCAACCTGGACGACAGTTCAATCAATGAGGGTGTTGCTTCGGCTTCTCTCTCACCCGCCAGCACGCAGGTTAAGATAGAGGTGAGGAACTCCGACCTGATCTTTGACGCATTCGATCAGGAAACCTTCTGGGTTAAGGTTACCATAGATTATGACGTCCCCTCCCTGACCGTGGTGGATGTCAAGAATGTATACGTGGATATGCAGCTGGAGAGAGAGACCGGGGGGCTCTTCCCCATATTCTATCTGTTCTGATCAGGTAGCAAAGCAGCCCGATTCAGCAGGCGGGCACTCCCGCCGACAGAGTGCCTGCCTGCTGAATAGCTGGGCAGATACCGCTGGCAGCATCTGCCGAATCCAATGTTTCCTTGACTTTAATACCGCACAGATCATTATTAGATATGCGGATCAGATTAATCGCAGCCTTGTCGGGGTGTGGCGCAGCCCGGTTAGCGCGCCTGCTTTGGGAGCAGGAAGTCGCCGGTTCAAATCCGGCCACCCCGACCATCTTTTCTCCAGGGGTATCTACCGGATAAGCATCATCTTTACCGTCCCGGTGAAACTTCCTGTGCTGACTCTGGCAAAGTAAACTCCAGAGCAGACCTTCCTCGAACGGCTGTCCCTTCCGTCCCACTCCAGCCGGTTAGCTCCGGCGGCAAATACCCGCTCGGCCAGTGTTGCCACCTTCCTTCCCGATACGTCGTAGACTGCCGCTCTTACCCTTCCCCGCCTGTTCATGGAGAACGGTATAAACGTTGATGGGTTGAATGGGTTGGGATAGTTCTGTCCCAGCGCCAGGGGCGGTTCCGGCTCTTCCGCGGCTGTCTGAACATCACCGCTGAAGGTTATATCAAAGGGGGGCAGTCCGGTATCAATCGGATCGCCGGTGATCTCCTCTCCGTCGCAGGCGCTGTAGATCCTGATCCCCGGGTTGGTTGCGGTCTGATCTGCCAGGAACAGCTCTCCCGCCGGTGATATCTCGATAGCATTCAGTACGTAGTCGCCCGGAGAGTATAGAGTGCCGCCTTTAAGGCCGGTTGAAGGGTTGAAAGATACCAGGTCGGTGTTGAAGCTGGGGTTGGTTACGATGGCATACCCTCTCTCCGGGCTGTAAATTTCCAGGTCGTTAATATCTCCCCCCGCCTCAGATTCTGTTATCATGGTCCCGGTAACACTGAGTGTTGCCGGGTCAATAACGACCACCCCCCCGTCACTGGCGCCGAAATACCCCACACAGGAGAGATAAAGCATTCCGTCGAAGCGGTTGTACTGAATCGGCGAGAATGGGTTGGAGTAGGTAAGGGTAATCGGCTGTGTCCCCGGAGCGCCGGGGTCGGTGTCCATAAGTGTGTCGGCGTCGCAATCTACCACGGCGAGATAGCTTGTTCCCGCCGGCAGCCAGTAATTATCCCGGTCAATCCTCTGAATGGATATGAACAGGGTGCTGTCCATCATGAACATCCAGGCCATCTCGCACAGCCCGTCGCTGTCAGCCATCGAAGAGAGATCGATAGTACCGGTGTGGGCCCCGGTGGATGGATTTACAATCCAGAGGTCGTTGCTGTCGTAACGGCTAACATAAGCTTTGGTTGCAGAGATGAATGCGATGTCCTGGGGGTTGGAGCCGTTTCCGACCGAAAACTGGTCAGTCGTGCTGAAATCGTTCTCCGGGTCCAGTATCTGGATATTGTCCCCGCCGCTTCTGTTTACCACGTAGAGCAGCCCTCCGTACCAGCGGCTTATCGCATCGCTCCCCACGACTTCCAGATCTGTTTCTCTGCTGTAGCTTTCATCGATATATATAACAGAGGATGAACCCGTGGTATAGTCGGTGGTGGTTATAAAGGCGTATTCATCGGATGCCGCTGCAGGCCCGCCCGTAATGGACGCCCCCGCTATCATCATTACTGCTGCCGCTTTCAGACCGGCCGCTATTAAACTCCTTCTGATCTTCATTCTATATCTCCTTTTCTGCTGAACTCCATGCTGAAGTAGAAGCTCCTGCCGGGCAGGGGGTATCCGATAACATCCCGGACCTGGCTTCCGGCCAGGTTCCTGCCCTCCAGGGTAATCTTGAAATGATCCATTATCTCTCTGACAGATAGGGATGCCCCGTGGATATTTCTGCCAGAAACCTCCTGCATGTTTGCCTTGTCCAGGAAGTTCGCTCCTATATGGTGAAGGTCGTACCCGGCGTTCCATCTGCCCCGGCTAAGCACCAGCCTCGCTGAAATCTCGTGAGCTGGTGTGGAGGCAAGCTGGTTGCCGTTGTAATAGGGGATATCACTGTCATCCACCGCGTTCATCCAGGTGTAGTTTCCGGAGAGGGTGAGGAAGGGGAAGATCCGCGCTGACATGCTCAGCTCTGCCCCCTGTATCCTGGCCGCCCCGATATTCTTCGGCTTGACCGTTCTCTGGGAATTGGGAAAGAACAGGATCAGGTTGCTGATCTCATTGTCGAAGTAGCTGCCCTCCACAAAGACAGATCTTACCGGGCCTGCCCGCCCCCAGGTAAAGACTGCCCCGACATCCCGGTTTTTGCCCTCTTCAGGTTCCAGTCCGGCGTTGCCGGTTACCGTCCCGATATTCCCGAACAGTTCGAAGAAGGTTGGCATTCTGACATATCTGCCGACATTCCCCTTTATGGTGAGATGCTCGCAGATGCTGATCCTGATCCCTCCCTGGGGGGAATCGGACCTTCTCTCTATCTTCCCACGGGGTGTGGGAGGAAGGTAGGGAAGTGGGGCTTTATCATAGAATTCGTTTTCGCTCCATAGCGTTCTGTACTGCGCGGAGATAAATGCCCGGCTGTCCAGCAGGGAGATGTTGCCGGCGGCAACCGATGTCAGAGACCTTCTCCTGCGGTCTGGCCCCTGGTTTACCTCTGGGAGGTAATCGACCGGCTGATACCTCTCCTTCTTCCCTTCCATGAACAGCTCCAACGACAGGGGAAGAGCCGGAAGGGACCAGCTCCCTGACAGGTTCCCGCCGTAGGAGATTATCCTGTTGTTGGTTTTCTGCCTTGTGAGGGCTATCTCGCCCTCAGGGTCGCTGAACCTCTCTCCGGTCCGGGAATGAAAGAGAGTAACCTCCGCATTGACGCTCCGGCCCAGTGCCGGCTCCAGTTTAAGGTAGCTGAGCCCCCGTTCTCTCTCTATCCTGGCGCTGGCAGACTGGTTGGAACCGATCCCGCAGACCCCGCTCTCTCTCTTGAAGTAGTTGATATTCATCGAAGCTTTCCTGAGCCCGGGAATATCCATTTTCAGAGCTCCGGAGAGGTTCCAGCGGGTGAAGTCGTTGTTCAGCCGTGTGGAGATTTCGTCGTCAGCCCCGGTCAGGGGGGTTCCGTTATCATCGGGGAATGAGAAGTCTCCCTCGCTTCCGGTGTATCCTCCCCTCAGATGAAACTCCAACGGCCCGAGATCGGAATTGACGCCCACCCACTGCCGCGTGGTGCCGAAAGAGCCGAAGCTGGAACCAGCCTCGATTTCGGGCCCGGGCCCGGCCCCGGAGCCGGTTTCAGAGACCAGGTTGACTCTTCCTCCTATGGCTGAACCCCCCAGGGAAACCGGCGATGCGCCCCTGTATATCTCGATCCTGTCGATCATGCCTGTGGACATATCCGCCAGGTTGGCCATTCCCGAATACGGGTCGTTCAGGGGGACACCGTCCAGGTACACCTGCACCTGGGAGGACGAACTTCCCCTTATGGAGGCAGCAGAGTAACTTCCCAGCCCGCCGTACCGCCTGATCCTGATACCGGCCGCTTCGGCAAGCATCCCCGGAATATCCCGACCCCCCGTTCGTATTCCCTCCACATCTATATACGCCACGAATTCCGGATGCAGGTGCTCAACCCTTTCAGGCCGGTCCGCGGTTACCACTATCTCGGGCAGGTAATATACGGTATCAGGCTGGAAGCCATCCCTGCCGCCTGGTGATGCATCTTTTTCCCCGGTGTCGCCCCCGGCAGCGCCGGTAATGATTGTCAGCAGAATAAGAAAAGCCGCTGAAGAAACGGCTTTGCTTCGAAGGCCCATTCTCTCACTCCTCGAAGAGGTTAAGGGATTGGTTCTCCGGGCAGGTCTCCTGACTTATAGCTCCATTGCTTTCCACCCTCCTTCCCGGCGCCTGCGGCGTCAGTGGCTGTTGGCGGAAAACTCGCTAATCACAGTGGCGGGTCCGTGGGAGGTTTTCACTCCCTTCCCCATTAAGTCTTCATTGACACCCGAAAACGAATTTGAACGGATTATAAACCTGAGCGGATAAATCCGTCAAGATATTTCCGCTGCAGCTCGTACTGACTTTTTTCCACTCCCGACGTCGGGAGTGGCTTTTGTGCAGCTATTGCCCCCTCTCTCCAGGTTTCCGCCCCGGCAAATAATGCCCGCCTGCTGGAAAATTCACCCCCCCTCTCTGTCACCTCTTCCCTGGCAAGATGCTATGTAGCCGGAAATTATCAATACCGGCCGGTTAGTATGGAAATTGCAGTGATCAGCCCTGAGA
>WJIX01000008.1 GCA_014730075.1 bacterium
GGTCATGAACGGGTACTTTCACGCGCTCCACCAGAGTTTGGGGCTGTTCATCCCCCTGATTGTAGTCAACTGCATCATTCTGGGAAGGGCGGAGGCTTTCGCCTCAAAGAACCCCCTGTGGATATCGATAATAGACGGTTTCGGCATGGGATTTGGCTTTACCGTCTCGCTGATGGTTATAGGAGCGGTCAGGGAGCTGCTCGGCAACGGTACCATATTCGGCGCTTCGGTATTTGGCGACTCATATCTTCCCCTTCTGCTTATGATTATGCCTCCGGGGGCCTTCATGGTGCTGGGAGTGCTACTGGGCCTGATGAATAAGGTGGAGATTAAGGTAGCGGAGAGGGCAGGCAGAGAGCCACTGATAAAGAAGAAGCATGACTGCTCCAGCTGCGTGATGCAGGGCAGGTGGTTCGAGCTGGATACCGGCGGTGACGGGGCTGAGAAGACAGGCTGAGAACCACATCCGGCTCATGGAATTTAATCCTTCAGTCACTTGAGACGAAACCTTACAGGTATTATTACAGTTGATCTTACCGGCCGCGTTCCCTGCATAGCCGGCCTGAACCTGAACTGCCTGGCTGCTTCAACGGCTGCTTCAATGAGCGCTCTGGAAGCGTCAGAGTTTATTACATTTACTCCAATAACCTTTCCCTCCCTGTCTATTACCACCCTGAGCATAATATCTCCATCTATCCCGGCGTCCCTTGGAAGTGGCGGGTAATGGGGGGTAACCGAATGGATAAGAACCGGTTTCCTGTTGAAAGGCACGATTCTGCTTTCGACTTCTGGGGCTGTTGGCTCAATGGGATGCAGATCCGTGATATCCGGCGGGCTGGTAGTTGGAACCAGTGAGGCATCCTGAGCCTCTGACGGGTTATCTGTTGGAACGGGGATTACCGGCTGGGGGATATCCCCGGGTTTGACGGGCAGTTGGTAGTCTACAGTATCGACATCTATGAAGCCGCCGTTTTCTGCAGCAATGGTATAGGGGCTGAAATCGAACTTGGGGAAGAAGCAGAATATCAGTAAATGAAACAGCGCTGCTGTCAGAAAGGAGTAACCTACATGTTTCGAATAATCCGCTTTGAACCTGGTGTTCTCAAGAGAATTGATATACATGATTCCCGACCTCCTGTTCAGCGAAGCTGTAATAAGATGGGAATCCCTCTTCTCTTATATAAAAATAAATAAACCGGGGCCTGAAATCAAGGACTCACAGATCGGGCAGGACAGTGCCGGGATGAAACTCTATTATAATATTGATAATATTACAGATGATATATTAAAATCAGGACAGCAATTTCTATCGGATATATTGATCCGGGGCCGAAATCAGAAAGATCAGCCAGCCCTTTTTCTCAGCGGGAGGAGAGTGATCAGATATGGACAAGATTAAAATAGATTCCTCGAATGCCTATCTGTACCCCATGCCGATGGTAATAGTCGGATCGGTGGTGGATGGAAAACCTAACTTCATGCCGGTGGCATGGGTATCCAGGGTGAATTACCGGCCCCCCATGTTCGCGGTTGCGATCGGCCCGCACTACAGCAGCAGGGGGATAGAGGAAAATGGAGAGTTCAGCGTGAATATTCCATCCATCTCCATGATGGAGAGGACCGACTATTGCGGCTTGGTCTCAGGTGTCAAGAGGGATAAATCGGAGGTGTTCGATATCTTCTACGGAGAATTGGAGAATGCTCCCCTTATAGAGGAGTGCCCCGTTTCGATGGCCTGTTCAGTGAGTGAAACCGTGGAGATGAAGACCAACCAGCTATTCATAGGAGAGGTGCTGGAGCTCTACAGCGAGGAGAGGTATCTGACAGATGGGAATCCGGATATTGAAAAGATTGAACCTTTCACCCTGACCATGCCGGGGAACCGTTACTGGGCGGTCGGTAGCAGTATCGGGAAGGCCTGGAATGCCGGAAAATCTCTTATCAAGAAAGACTGAGGGGGTAAAAGTATATGCAGGGTAAAGTCCTGGTAGCTTTCGCCACCAGATACGGCGCTACAGCTGAAATCGCAGACAGGATTGGTGGAGTGCTCCGGAGGGAGGGTCTGGAAGCGGATGTGGTCCCGGCCGGGAGGGTTAAAGGCTTGGCCGGTTACCGGGCTGTCGTGCTGGGAAGCGCCGTATATATCGGCCGGTGGAGAAAAAGCGCCGCCAGGTTACTGAAGAAGCATGAGGATGAGCTAGCAGGCATGGAGTTGTGGCTCTTTTCCAGCGGGCCTACCGGGGAGGGCGACCCGGAGAAGCTTACCGGGGGATGGAGCTTTCCGAAAAAGCTAAAACCGGTGGCAGAGCGTCTTCGCCCCCATGATACTGCCCTGTTTCACGGTGCCATCGATTCAAAGAAACTGAACTTCCTGCACCGGTGGATGATAGGCAAGGTTGAAGCGCCGGCCGGGGATTACCGGGACTGGGACAGGATAGAGTCATGGGCGGTCCAGATCGCAGAAGAGCTGAGGGGCGGGCAGGGTCAAACCGCCGGCAAATAGATATATTGAAGTGAAGATTATACTATTATGAGAAGAGCAAGCAGGATACTGGCATCATCTCTGGGTGCCTTTGCAGGTTTCGGAGGGTCCGAGCGCGGCATTTTTGAGATAATGCGGGGAAGCACCAGGCCCGGGGTATTGATCATGTCTTCGATTGGCCCACCCTGCCATCCAGTGACGGCATGCCACATTAGCGAACCGGCAACAGGGATCGCAGCCGGTTCGGCAGCCACCGGAATAAGCAGGCCAAGTGCGAAAGAGGGGGCAGAGGATAAAGAGTACTCTCCAGTTTGTATCCCCGTTCCCTGATCATCTCTTTATGGCCGATCGGGAGGAAATGGAATGAAACGTAAATTGAGCGGGAAAATACTCTATTCATTTCTTTATCTGATAATCGGCTCAGCCGTATTTTTTACCAGTTTGACTTTCAGGCCGCTTATTGGCCAGCCTCTGCTGCTGATGCTCCAGCTCCTGATTATAGCGATACTCAGTTTTGCCTATGTGCTGCTCAGCAGGAAAGAGGAGATAGAGCAGAAAGAGCTGGTATACTGCTTTCTTGCCGCCGCTGTTGCCCTCACCATCCTGACCCTGTTCCAGGCTGAGAGTATCGGTATTACGGCTGACACTCCCAGGGGGGTGGCCCTGGCCAAGCTGTTCGATTCAGTGATAATAGTTGCCGTACTGTTAGTTCTGCTGAAGCTGGCGGGATTTGAGTTTAAATCAATCTATATCACCAGGGGCAGGTTGGTGGCGGGATTGATTACCGGGATGGTTACCTTCGTGGTGATGGCTTTTCTAGCAGTAACAAAGTCGGGAAACGAAAAGAGCCTGGAGATAATAAGCAGGTTCCTGCCATGGGTCATTCTTTTTATCTTCTCCAACGCTTTCATGGAGGAGCTTCTGTTCAGGGGGATTTTCCTGAAGAGGATGATCACGGTAATCGGAGCTCCGGCTTCGATCCTGGTTACCAGCGTAGTTTTCGCCCTGGCCCATATGCAGGTAATCTATCGGGACCCTTCGGCGATAGCAGGTTTTGTGGTTACCGTTTTCGTGCTGGCCCTTCTGTGGGGCACCGCCATGCACAAGACAGAAAGTATCATAGCTCCTGTACTTTTTCACGCAGGGGCAGACCTGGTAATTCTTCTGGATATATATAACAGCCTGGGAGCAGCAGTTTAATATAGGGAGGTGTTCTTATCTTAAGCAGAGAAGATAGAAATAATGATCCTGGCAATAAGGATGGCTGGCTGGCGCCGCTGCGGCGTCACAGCTGGGAGATGGAACTGCTTCTGACCGGATTTGTTCTAATTGGCCTTTTTCAGCTTCCAGATTACCTGCGGGATATTCTGGCTACCTGGGAATCAGCGATCGGGGACAGATCAATATTCAAGAATCTTCTGCTCGGGATTCCCTACCGGGTACTTCTGGTCGGTGTCAGGATCATGACCATAAACCTGATAATACTTCTTCTGCTGAGGGGATTCTGGATCGGGATGATCGGGCTTAGTTCCGCTTTCCCGGGGGGGATAGATTACCGGAACCTCTCTCTTGCCGGCAGGTTCAGTGAATACCTGAAAAGGAAATCGATAGATACTGAGAAACTTATAATCCGGCTTGATGATATCTGCAGTTCGATATTCGCCCTCTCCTTTCTTATCTTCTTCATCGCCATCTCCATGGGGCTGTATCTGGTGGAGATCCAGGCGCTGAGTTCTCTGAGCCAGTTTATAAGTGAGAAGGAAGGGGTCTATTATCTGATACTGAATATAGCGGTATCGCTGGCCGCAATATTCTTCCTTTTCGCGGGGCTTCTGAAGGTTATAGATTTTCTCAGTGCGGGGGTATTGAAGAAAATAAAGAATAAGTATTTCGTAACCCCTTACTTTTATGTCAGCAGGTTCGTGAGTGCGGTAACTCTGGCTTTCGTATACCGGCCCCTCTATTATTTCCTGGTGAGCAATATCCCCAGAAAGGTGATCAGGATCGTACTGGTTTTCTACCTGCTGGTAGCGCTTGGGGTAATGCTGAATTTCAGTTACGGCAACCATATATATTATCCCGGCCGTTTCCTCGACAGGTACGGTGTCAGCTCCTGGGAATATGAGAATCTGAGGCCGGAGAGCCCCGGTGTTATCGAGACAGCCATGATTCAGTCTGATCTTATTAGCGGCAAATATGTAAAGTTATTTATTCCTTACGATGTTGACGATAATACCAAGCTGAAGGAATTCTGTCCCGAACTAAAGCCCGTGAACAGTTCATTTTCATCGATAGTGAGTATATCCAACCTGGGCAGGAAAGTGGTTGAGGAGGATGTACAGAAAGCCCTGGACTGTTTCTCCAGGTATTACCGGGTGGCAGTGGATGATTCTATCTACACCGACCTCAGGACTCTTTTCACTACTCACAGCCATAAGGGTGAGAAGGGGATAATGAAATATATTCCGGTAGGCCGTCTGGAAGAGGGTTATCATATAATTACAATTTATGAGATTGACAGGAAAATCGATTCGATTCACTTCTGGAAGGAGCAGGGCAGTTAATCCTGGCGCTCTTCAGCAGCTTAGAAAGCAGGCTTGAATATTCCGCTATCGCTGGTATCAGGCACTGGTACTGTGGAATCAGCGGTTGATATTATTCAGACAGATATTATCATAACAACATGAATATACATGCTGTTATCGATAAGATCACAGCCTTGGCAGGCGCTCTTATTGCGGGGGGAGATAAATTTTTCTCCCGGAGTGTACAAAGCGAGGGCTTCTCCCGGCACCTGGGGGATATAAATCTGGAACTCCACGGAATAGGGGAAGGGAAGACCGAGCTTGCCGTGGGGACACCTGAAGGGGAGACAGACGCGGCTTTCCTGGCTGCCAGTCTGAAAGGGGAGGGGTACCCGACCATCATATACCACCATGGGAGTGGTGAGCACCCCTTTGATTTCGGACGATTCTCCAAGAACACATTCAAGAATATACTTGTCGATGCTGATGAACCTGTAGAGGCTAATATTATAGCTGTCCGGGCCCCCTTTCACGGCGCCTCGCTGAAATCATACAAGGAGAAGATCAGCCACCTGTCCAACTTCGTGTTGATGCTTTCCGTATCAGTTGTATTGATAGATAAGCTGGCCGCAGCGGTGAGGGAGAAATTCGGAGATCCGGTAGTGGTTACCGGGATAAGTTTGGGGGGCTGGGCAACCAATCTTCACAGGACATACTTCAACAGCGCCGATATCTATATTCCGATAC
>WJIX01000107.1 GCA_014730075.1 bacterium
GAGGTAGTCAGCCGAGCTGCTGCCGTCATTTCCGGCGGCGTGAACGACCACGACTCCCTGGCTTACAGCGTAGTCAACGGCCGCTCCCAGTCCGCCGCTGTTCGACGAACCCCAGCTGCAGTTTATGGCTGAAGCGCCGTTGTTTACAGCGTAATAGATCGCCTGAGCCGCAAAATCCATCCTGACGAATCCGACTTCATAACCGCCGTAATTTGCGGACCACCCGATCCTCAGAGCCATTACCTTGATTCCGTTGGGGGGAGTTCCCCAGCCCCCGGCAAGTCCGGCCACACCATAACTGTTGTTTGTTATTGCTGACATAATGCCGGCGATATGGGTCCCGTGACCGTTGAAATCGGTTGGTTCATTATCAGGAGTATCGGCATCTTCTCCTGGCCAGGCCCCGGTAATATTATCAACGAAATCCCATCCCACCCAGTCATCCACGTAGCCATTGCCGTCATCATCAACTCCGCTTTCGCCTTCGTACTCATCCCAGTTTATCCATACGTTTCCATTGGTGTACGGCGCGCCGCCACCCAGGTCCTGGTGATTATATTGAACTCCTGTATCCAGGTCTCCCACTATTACAGTCTCTTCACCTGTTTCATAATCCCAGGCATCCGTCGCGTCAATATCATTATCCTCATTATCGAGGAAATTCCATTGGTCTGACAGGAAATATGAATCATTTGGAATTGACTCAAGAACCGGATGAACTCCAATTGGCTCGACATTATCTATAAAATCGGTACTCCGGTAAGCCTCCATAACCTCTTCAAGCCTGTATTTTTCGCTGAACTGAACTATGTAGTATTTTGACAGTTCAGTATTGGCGGTGGTGATGACATCGGTCTGGGGAAATTGCCTTACGAAAAGTCTAACCCCATATCTGTCATTTAATTTCTTGAGGGTTGATATCTCGCTCATCAATTCCAGATTGGAATCTTCTTTCATGGTTGACTCGGGATACCCCCTGGCGAATTTTACCACCATCCTGTTCGGAATATAGTAATATGATGGCGGAGGAGGCCGGAAGGGAACCTTGATCTTTTTCTCGCTGTTTCTTATATCCTCTCCGGTCTGAGCTGCTGCCTGAAAAGAAAATATCAACAGCATTACAAGCAGCGGCAAGAAAATCGTATACTTTTTCATTTTGACCCCCAGTTTGAATTACAGTAAGAAATCTATTAAGCGGATCGTTTTCATTTTGAGATTAAGCAATCACCTCCCCGGTTTCTGATCCTGATCCTGCGGTTGATTTAGATATGAACCTTCTGATGCAAAGGGCTGGCCGCATCCGGATCTTATGGAGAAAGGCACTGCTGACTGCACGGAGGCAGCCGGTCCGGTAGTTTATTATAAGTCAAGGAATCATCCCAACTGGAGATTAGCAGAGCGGGTTGCGGCGGTCAAGGAAAAAAGGTATTTGGAGTTTATCCGGTTACTGTTTAACAGAATATTAATATTAATATAATCATGAAACATGATATAATTAAATTCGTATCAGAAGACCGTAACCACAGTTAAGTTTACATTGTAAATATGAAATATCTAATATGATGAGATTCTTATACTTTATTCTTGCCCTGCCCCTTATTATTTCTGCCACTCCCAGCCGGTCATTCGGAAATGGGAAGGAAACCCTCTCCTGCGATCAACTTTCCAGCCTGCTGTCGGACGGTACGGAAAATCAGTATTACGGCGGTTACATAATAGATTCAGGAGATACCCTCAGGGGGTCCACCGCGGTAATTGGGGGCTCGCTTGATATTCAATCCGGTGGGGTTCTGCTTGGAGATGCCTGGATAGTGAATGGAAGGGTTGTGCTGACCGGCAATGCGGTAATACAGGGGTCCCTGAATCTTGTAAGCAGCGACAAGTATATATCACGGTTGTCCAGGATTACAGGCGGAAGCTTTGAATACAGGAGTGAATGTGAGCTTGATTACGATACTTTCAGTTCGGAGTCGAAGGTACAATTCAGCAAGGTGGATGATCCGGCTTCACTTCGAATAGAGCCTTCCCTGCAGGCGGGAAGGCCATGCCGGGTCGATTACAATATACTCAGGCTGGGGCTCAAACGCTTTAACCCCAGGCATAAGGAACCATACATTTCATTCGATTCCCATATCCACCTGCCCCTCTGGAAAGAGGAGGGAGGTTTTCTTGGATTCGACGCGGAGCTTAATATCCCGCTGATTGATCAGGAAGTTGACCTTTATCTGAGAGGTTTCAAGATTACCGAAACAAACGATGACTGGCAGCTCTCCAGGCTGGAAAACGGAATAATAGTTACCATGACCGGAGATGATTTCGCGGATTACTATGAAATAAGGGGCGCGGAGGCGGGATTGAAGATACGACGATCTGACTATCTTGTGGTTGAGCCTTCCATATCATATGCCAGTGATATCTCTCTTACCGCGAGAGGAATCCCCTCGCTGCTATTTCCTCGCGACAGGTTCAGGCCCAATCCCCCGATCAGGGAGGGCAACAGGCTGGCCGCTCGTCTGAAATTGAAATTAGACTCGAGGGATGATAGCGGCTGGAGGTACGGAGGCTGGAAGCTCGGTCTTGCCCTGGAGAAAGGTATAGCGGACGGACCCGGCGATTTCTCCTATTCTCTCATCGATATTGATCTGGCCAGATACAACGAAATTGCAAGAGGGCTGAGATTTGACTTGAGGTCCAAACTTTTCACCACTTTCGGTGAAATCCCCCCTCAGAAGAGCATGTCGGTAAACGGGTATGGTGGCATACGGGGACTTTCAGATTTCCCCTTCACGCCCCGGCGCGGTAACAGGCTGGCGCTATTCACCGCGGAAGTCCGAAAATCCATACCGCCGCTCCCCTTGCTGGGCAGGGTCTGTTCCAGAATGAACCTGCTTCTGTTTTCAGATAACGGTATACTGGCTGCCGCCGATAACCCTGACAAACCATTTGATTTTTCAGATAATCCGGGTGAAAACTTTAAGAGCACTATCGGATTTGGGATTTCCACCAGGTCGATACTGCCGTGCATGGAGTTCTATATTGCCGAAGACCTGGAGGAGGGTGATTTTTCTCCCCGGTTTATCCTCAGAGCTGAAAGGGCTTTTTAACTATTGCGAGGAAGGAAATGGGCAGGGAAGACCAATTCATAAATATCAGCGGCCTGAGCAGAAACTTTGGCAATACCAGGGCCCTGAAAGGTATTGATATACTCATAGATGAGCCCGGGGTTTATGGGTTTCTGGGACCAAACGGCGCGGGGAAGACCACCACCTTCAAGATAATATGCGCTCTTCTGAGGCCCACTTCCGGAAATGTTGAAGTATGCGGAATTGATGTCTTCAGCCATACCGTGGATGCGATGTCCAGGATTGGAGTGCAGTTTGATTCTCCAGCCTTTTACCCCTATCTGACAGGAAGGGAGAATCTCCGGCTCAAGAAGAAATGGCTAAGGGGATACCATACCCTGGGGGTTGAAGAGATGCTTGAACTCAGCGGCCTTGGCAGCGCCGCAAGCCGAAAGGTAAAGGAATACTCATGGGGAATGAAGCAGAGGCTATCCCTGGCCTCCGCGCTGATTTCAGATCCCTCAGTCCTCCTTCTTGATGAACCCACCAATGGGCTCGATCCTGCCGGGATCGCTTACGTGAGGGAACTGATACCAGGACTGGCACATCAGCAGGGCAGGGCGGTTCTACTCTCGTCACACAGGATGGAAGAAATACAGCAGATTTGCGACAGGCTGATAATAATAAACCGCGGAGAGATTATAATTACCGGGACCGATGCCGATCTGAGGATAATTGAAATAACCTCCGGTGATCCGGACAGGGCGGAAGATATCCTCAATGATATGGGTGAGGTTGTTAATCTGCAGCGGCGTAATGATGGAACTCTTGAGGTAATTGCACCCAATCTGGAAGTAGAGAAGCTGACAGAGGAGCTTTCATCGGGGCAGGTGCCGGTGGAAAAAGCCGGAGAAAAGGAGTTTAATCTGGAGGAGATATTTCTTCGATTGACCTCTGAGGAAGAGGAATAACCATGGGTGATATCAATACAATTATTTCCGCTGAGATATACAAGCAGAGCAGGACCAGGTCCCTGAAGATTCTTCCTGGCCTGCTGATTCTGGCAACCGTTATTATCTTCCTGGGGGTAAGTGCTGCCACCGAAAGCCTGTCCTTCGGGATAGCATCCGGATTCTATATCACGGCGGCATCACTGGGGTGGATTATAAAAGCTGTCACATTCGCCGCTGTGATAATAACATCTTTCCAGATCTCCAATGAATTCGGCATGGGAACCGTAAAAGCTGCCTGGGCACAGCCGCTTTCAAGGAGCAGTTGGTACACGGGAAAATTAATATATACATGCCTGCTGACCTGGATAATTCTAATAGTATCAGCTCTGTTTCTAGTCCTGATTACATCATTCAAATATGACTTCAGCCCCCTGATCGAAAATGATTACCTGATGCATTCCGAGGTAGATTTGTGGATAAAACTGGGTCTTACCCTGCTTCTTTCTGTATGGGTTACAGGGGTAATAATCACCTCCACTGCCGTAATATCGCTTCTGTTCAATGGGGCGGGCTCTTCCATATCACTGGTAATTGCCGTTGCACTGCTCATGTTTATGCTGGAGGTGTTCAGCGTCGCAAAACCATTTTTACTAAGCAGTTATATTACTCTCCCTGTTGACCAGTTCACTCTGATGGCCAAGGGGCTTCCCCTGCAGATGTCCTGGAAGGACCTGATCTACAACACCGTCGGTTTTCCGGCCGGCTATCTCATACTCTCTCTGATCGCAGGTTTCTACCTGATTAAAATCAAGGAGATAAGATCCTGAAAAAGCTTAGATGAGGTGATAATCAAGATGGTTAAAAAGACCCGCTGCAGCCTGAACGTCCAGTTAATCTTATTTATCTTTATTACTCTCATGATATCTCTGCCGGAGGGTGCCGATGCCGGCGACCAGTTCTTCGAGATATCTGAGCTGGGAGTTGCCGATCATATGCTGGACATCCATGTGGAGGATCTCGACCGGGATGGCCTCAAGGATATCATGATCACCCACACCAAGGGGCTTTCTCCCAACCAGACCAGGTGGATATCGATATTTCACCAGTCCTCGGACAGCAGGTTCTACAGCGCTGCGGATCAATCATGGCAGATTGACAGCTCCGCCGTGATAATGGATACAGGTGATGTCGCCGGTGACAACAAGATTGAAATAGTATATTTCACTGACAGATTAATCAGGTATTACAGCATCGGTGACGACTTCTACTATAAAACAGAGCCCTCCAACCTGTTAGAGGTTAGCGGGATGACCATCTTTCCGGAGAAGGATGATATCCCGATAATAGACTTTGTAAGAGACTGGAGTGGTGACGGGAGTGACGATATAGCCGCATTCAGATTCAAGGGCCTTTCCATCTTCGCTTCAGATTCATCCGGAACCTTCAGAAGGTATAATGATATACCGGTAGAAGTAGAATCCTCGGTAGGGGGAAATATCAGCAGGGATTACCCCTTCCGCACCGAGGGTCTCTCAGCTCATTTCTATTTCCCTGATCTTAACCTGATAGATTATAACAATGACGGCCGCAGCGACCTGCTCATAACCAGGGAAGACCGCCTCTATATATACCTGAAAGATGAAAATAACATGTTCAGCAGCAAACTGGAGCTTTACCGCAACTTCGATGTAAGGACCAAGAAGGAAAAAATAGAGGCGATGGCAAATGTTTACACCACTATTCAGAACCTGGACCATGACGGTTATGCTGACGTGATAGTAACCAAGCAGACCGCCAAGGGGATTACTGACCTGAGAGGTGTTCTGAACATATATAACGGAGGGGAGAAGGGGTACGGAGCTAAACCGGATCAGGTTATCATATCGGAAGGTACAGCATCGGCGGGAACCACCATAAGGGACGTTAACGGGGATGGAAAGATGGACCTGATACTTCCCTCTGTCAAGATCAGCGTTACCGCGCTTATCAGGTTCCTCATTACCAGGTCTTTCCCCATTAAATTCAATATATTCCTCTATCATGAAGACGGCCGTTTTTCTGAAAGTCCCGATTTTTCGAAAGAGGTAAAATTCAAAATAGACTTTTCCGGAGAAAGCGACACCCAGGCCATAAACCTGAAAGGCGACTTCAATAATGACCGGAGGAAGGATTTTGTTTTTGCCACCGATGACGACGAGCTCTCCATCTACCTCGGTATCAGGGGTGATGACGACAGGATATTCTCGGATGACAGAGCCGCGGAGATAGATATCCTGGCTTTCGGGGAAATTGAGGTAGACGACCTTGATGGGGACGGTTATTCAGATATGCTTATGTACTATCCGCAGAACAGGGAGATGGAAGGAAAGGTAAATGTCCTCCTGAACCTTCGCAGGATAGGGCGGGATTAAGCATTCAATTCTGGCGATCGAGTCATCAATTATATCGATTATAAGTTGCCGCTTCTGCCTCTCTATGTTATTTTCGTTTTAAATAACCGTATATTACACTCGGCAAGGGGAATGGAACTTGTCTGTTATTAATAAGTTATCAAAAGAAACAACCGGCATGATAGCCGCAGGCGAAGTAATTGAGAGGCCTGTCAATGTTGTCAAGGAACTGATCGAAAACTCCCTCGACGCCGGTTCCGAGAGGATAACGGTAACCATCGAGAAGGGCGGAAAGAGGCTGATCTGTATAGAGGATGACGGATCAGGGATACCGGTACTGGAGCTGGAAGCAGCAGCTGATAATTTCTCTACCAGCAAGATCTCAGGAATAGATGATATCACCAGGGTTGAGACTCTGGGATTCAGGGGAGAGGCGCTTGCCAGCATAAGGGCGGTAAGCAGGCTAAGCATCCTTTCAAGAACCGCGGATGATCATGCTGCCAGGAAGGTTTCATGGGAGGGACTTGAGAGGATAGACGACAGGCCGGCTGCGAGGGAAAAAGGCACCACCGTAACGGTAAGAGACCTGTTCTTCAACCTCCCTGCCAGGAAAAAATTCCTTTCCAGTGATTCAGCCGAGACACGCAGGATTGCCGCACTGGTGAGAAGAATGAGCATATCGTTCCCCTCCACATCTATCAGGCTGCTGAGCGACGGTAATAAGATCATTTCCTACAGTGGATCATCAGAGGAAGAGAGGGTCGAGGCGGTACTGGGACAGGGTAATTTCAGAAGTATGAACCGGGTTGAGTTTGCCAGCGGAGATTTAAGAGTTAAAGGGTATGTATCCAGCCCTGAGATCTCCAGAGGAAACCGATCCATGCAGCATTTCTTTGTAAACAGGAGGTATGTACGGGATAAGGTAATAGGGTTTGCGCTCAGAAGGGCCTACGAGACCATTATCCCCTCCGACCGGTACCCGCTGGCAATTCTGTTCCTGGAGCTTCCCCACCATATGGTTGACATAAATGTTCATCCGACTAAATCGAGAGTCAAATTCAGAGAGGAGCGAGAGGTCCACCAGCTTATCTACAATGCGGTAAGGGATGCGGCAGGGGGTGAGAAGACTGTTTCCTTTCAGAAGAAGGTCGAATCGGTTTACCGTAGTATATTCCCGGAAGGAGAAAAGGGGCTCAGTCAAACCCAGGAAGCCGGGAAGGAATCCGACCTTTCATTCCGGCAGAACGAGCTTGATATCAGGGAAACTGACTGGATGGCGCGTGAATCTCCGCGGTCACTTCTCAACGAGAAGCCGGAGATATCAAGATCCGCGGAACTTTACTGGCAGCTGCATGACAGCTATATTTTTATTCAGATAAGAAATGGGCTGGTGATAATAGACCAGCATGCCGCACATGAAAGAATACTCTATGACCGGGCTAAACAGAATATGGAGGGCAAGCCGCCCTCTGTCCAGTCACTGCTTTTCCCCGCCACTATCGAACTCTCGGTGGAGGAATATAATAACTTCGAGGAGTTCTCGGATATTCTACCGAAGATGGGATTCGAAGCGGAACCGTTCGGGATGCGCACAATCATTGTAAGGGGAATACCCTCCGGAGTAAAAAATTGGGGTGAGGGCTCTCTGATGCGGGATATACTGGGGGAGACCGGAGGCAGGGGTTATGAAACAGATGAAATGCTGAAGAGTTACGCCTGTAATTCCGCCATCAGGGCAGGGGAGAAACTCACTTTCAGAGAGATGGAGAGTCTGGTGGACCAGCTGTTTGCAACGGAATACCCATTCACCTGCCCTCACGGGCGTCCCACCATGCTCAGGATATCCAGGAGGGAACTGGACAGCAGGTTCAACAGGAAATAGGAGAAGAAATGAAGGCGCTGGTTATACTGGGGCCTACTGCCGCGGGAAAGAGCAGAATTGCCCTTGAGCTTTCGGAGATTTACGGGGGGGAGATAGTCTGCATTGACTCAAGGACAGTCTACCGCAGAATAGATGTCGGAACTGCCAAGCCGTCCCCATCGGACAGAGGGAGGATCCCCCATCATATGCTTGATCTTCTGGAACTGAACCAGAAGTGCGATGCCGCCTGGTTCGCCAAAGAGGCGAGAGAATCCGTTAGGGATATATGCGGCAGGGGCAAGCTTCCCATCCTGGTGGGAGGTGCAGGTTTTTACCTGAGAGCTGTTCTTCACGGGCTTTTCAACCTTGACCTGTACAATCATAAGAGGGAGGAATTTTCAGAAAGTATGGAGGGTGTCCCAACCGATAAACTTTACCGTCGGCTCCAGGGGATTGATACGGAGAGCTGCCTCAGGATTCACCGGAACGACCGTTACAGGATAATAAGGGCCCTGGAGATCTTCGAGCTTTCCGGCAAAACGATGAGCGAGCATATAAGGGACCAGGAGAATGACGAACAATTTAAACTGGAAGCTGTCAAGATCGGATTGAACTCTGAACGTGAGATAATACACAGCAGGATAAACCGCAGAACAAGGAATATGATCGAGAGGGGATGGATAGAAGAGGTACAGAGATTGATTAATGAGGGTGTGGACCCTCAATGGCCCGGTATGCAAACTATTGGTTATCATGAAATAATATCTTATTTATCCGGGGAGATTGACCTTCCACTATGTATAGAGAAGATTTCGGCGGCTACCCGCCAGTACGCCAAGCGGCAGCTTACCTGGTTCAGAAAGGAAGAAGGGGTGGAATGGCTTGACATCGCTGAAGATGAGCCGCTCAGTGATATTCCCATGATCCTTGACAAGAAGGGGTCAAACTGGTAATTTAATTTCTGTGCGGGCATAACTCAGTGGTAGAGTTTCAGCTTCCCAAGCTGAGGGTCGCGGGTTCGAATCCCGTTGCCCGCTTTTTTATTTTAAAGCTTAATATACCGATTCGGGGATTCTTAATGGGTGTAATAATAAAGAGCGTCGCCGGGGAATCCGGAAGACTTGCCCCCGGCGACGAAATCACCGCCATCAACGACAGGAGGGTGGATGATCAGCTGGACATCCTCTTCAACATGAGTTCAGCTCAGAACGCGCTCCTCTCAGTCAGGGACAGAAAGGGCATAGAAAGCAGTTTTACTGCCGGCTCAGACTTTTTCGAAAGAGAGGGAGTCCGATTCAGGGAAATGGAGTTCAGAAGATGCTCCAGTAACTGTATCTTCTGTTTCGTGGACCAGATGCCCTCCGGGCTCAGAGAAACCCTGTACTGCAAGGATGATGATTACCGCCTGAGCTTTCTATACGGAAATTACGTTACTCTAAATGATATCTCCGAAAAAGATATTAACAGGATTACCGAATATGGCCTGTCGCCTCTGTATGTATCCGTCCACTCACTGGACAGGCATATTCGAGAAGATATTTTCGGAAGACCGATGAAAAATGATATCCTTGATATTATGGAAAGGCTTACCTCCGGGGGTATTACCCTGCATACACAGATAGTGCTGGTACCCGGTATGAATGACGGGGCCGTTCTAGAGCGCACCGTTAAGGGGCTTGCCCGGCTCTATCCCGGCTGTGCGTCACTTTCAATAGTCCCCGTGGGGCTTACCCGCCACAGGAGTAATCTGCCGATGGTTGAGGGTTTTACTCCCGAAGAGGCGCGGAATCTATTCGGATGGAAAGAGCGGATGGAGAGCTCGCTGGACCTTCCGGGTGAAGTGGAACAAGAGCGGTTCTTCTATCTTTCCGATGAATTCTACTTCCTGGCAGGAAGGGAATTGCCCGATGAGAGCTACTACGGTGATTTCCCCCAGATTGACAATGGTGTGGGATTATCGCGGAAATTCATCAGTAATATAGAGGAACATATCAGGGAGATGCGTGGAAAAAAATTGAAATATGATAAAATATCAGTAATTACCGGCGAACTTGGGGCTGATCTGATAACAGGTTATATACTGCCGATAATTAAGAGCCAGACTCAGAATCTGGATATCCAGCTGATACCGGTTGAAAACAGGCTATTCGGAAGAGAAGTTACAGTGTCCGGCCTTCTCAGTGGAGCGGATATCATCAGGGCAGCATCTGAAGCCGGCAGTCTCAATGAAAGGGTTGTGATTCCGCCCAACGCGGTAAATCACAGGGATTTGCTGATAGACAGTGTCTCTGTGGATGAAATCTCATCAGCCCTGGGAAGAGATGTAATAGTACCGAATGACAATTTTCTTGAATATTCAGTAACAGGTTTATAATCTGGAATTAAACCGAAGCAGAGGCGGGAGAGGCAAGTCTTATGGGATCTGAATTCACTGTGGTAATCGTTGGAAAGCCGAACTCCGGCAAATCAACACTTTTCAACCGGATAGTGGGAAAACGTGAAGCGATAACTCATTCCACCCCCGGTGTTACCAGGGATACCATCGAGGAGATAGTATCCTGGAGCGGCAGCAGATTCAAGATCATCGACACCGGTGGCTTCTGCTTCTCCCGAGGGAATTATCTGAACGAGGAAATAACCAGGCGAGTGCTTGATTGCTCAAGGGCTGCCGACCTGATAATATTTCTGGTGGACGGACTAACCGGGCTGACCGGCGAGGACCAGTCCCTCTTCAAAAATATACGGAGGATGCATGACAAGATAGTTTGCGCGGTCAATAAAATAGATAATGAAAAGAGCAGGTTGAATATCAGCGAGTTCTACTCCCTCGGTGTCGAGAAGCTATTTCCGGTAAGCGCCATACAGGGAGTTGGGATCGGAGACCTCCTGGACGAAGTGGTATCAAGGCTCCCTTCTTCCCGTCCTCCCGTAAAGGAGAAGAGGAAATCCCTTAATATAGCGATAATTGGAAAACCGAATGTAGGGAAGAGCTCCATCCTGAACCGATTGATAGGAGACCAGCGAAATATAGTTGCAGAAACACCGGGGACAACCAGAGATAGCATAAACCTTCATATGAAGTATCATGGGAAAGATGTTGTTATTGTTGACACTGCCGGGATCAAGAAGAAATACAAGAAGGAGAGGGGACTGGAAGGCCTGACCACCATGAAATCGCTGAGGAGCGCGGAGAATGCAGATGTGGTTCTGGCGGTAATAGATGCCTCAAGATACCGGATCACGAGGCAGGATATGCGCGTTATATCGATCGGGCATAAATCACGCAAGGGTATGGTTATACTATTCAACAAATGGGACCTGGTCGATACCGGGGAGTTCAGCTTCGGTGATTTCAAGAAGATAGTCTACGACTCGCTTCCATTCGTGACTTACGCGCCAATGCTGACCGTTTCCGCAGAATCAGGTAAGAGGTTAGGCAGAATCATCCCCTTATGCTTCAGGATACAGGAAGAGAGGACCAAGCGGATTCCCACACCTGTTCTCAACAATGAACTGCAGAGAATAACTGCACAGAATCCACCCTCCTTTTACCGCGGTGGAACCGGTAAGATATTCTATGGGACACAGATAGATATCGAACCTCCTACCTTCAAGCTCTTTGTTAACAATTCCTCCTACTTTCCAAGATCTTATAGGCGTTATATTAATAATCAGTTAAGAAAAGTGTTTACCTTTGAGGGGACAGCTGTTAGACTGTTATTCGTTTCGAGGGAGCATTAGTATGGAGCTGTTTCTGAAAATCCTGGGTGTCGCGGCCTCGGCTTATCTGCTCGGTTCAATACCATCGAGTTTCATAATGGCTAAAATGCTGAAGGGTATAGACCTGAGGGAACACGGCAGCGGAAACCTTGGAGCAGCAAACACTTTCAGGATCCTGGGGGCAAGTGCGGCGGTTCCGGTACTGATTATTGATATCGGCAAGGGGTTTCTGGCCGTCAAGCTGGTATCGCTCGCGGGTATCGAGAATTTCGCTTTCATAGCTCTGGCTGCCCTTATGGCCATAATCGGTCATAACTATTCGGTATTTGTAAAGTTCTCCGGTGGTAAAGGGGTAGGAACCACCACCGGTGCTTTTCTGGCAATTGTACCGGTAGCTGTTGTTATATGCATAGCGATCTGGCTTATAATACTTCTGGTCACGCGTATTGTATCAGTGGCCAGTATAGCAGCATCCATAGCCCTGCCCCTGGCCGTAATCGCATCCAGGTACTACCTGGGGAGGGATACCGATATTCTCGCCGTGGTGCTCTCCGTGATAGTAACGGTGGTGGTGGTTTATAAGCACAGGTCTAACATACGAAGGCTGCGAAATCATGAAGAAAAGAGGATCTTCTGATGTCTGAAAGGATCAAGAGAAAATCAGGAAGGGAAAGTATAACGGTATTGGGAGCCGGAAGCTGGGGGACCAGTATCGCAATACTTCTCTCCGATAAAGGCCACCGGGTAACTCTATGGGAGAAATTCCAGGACCAGGCGGAAGCACTGAAAAGAGACCATGAGAACATCAGGTTTCTCCCCGGGATATCGATCCCATGGTCTGTTATGATTACTTCAGACCTGAACAGAGCACTCCAGGAAAGTTCATACATTGTTTTCGTAACTCCCAGCCATACCGTAAGGGAGGTGGCAGGGGATGTTGCCGCTACCGGAACGCTCAGCAGCCGCGCTGTTGTTATCAATGCCTCAAAGGGTCTGGAGGAGAAAACACTCTGCAGAATGAGTGAAGTGCTGAGTGAGGAGCTTCCTCAGAGCAGAGGACTGATTACCGGGTTGCTGGGGCCCAGCCACGCGGAGGAGGTCAGCAGAAAGATGCCTACATCTGTAGTCGCGGCCGGAGATAACCAGAAAGTCCTCAGAAAGGTCCAGAAACTTTTCATGTCCGATCATTTCAGGGTTTACACCAATACGGACCTGGTGGGGGTTGAGATCGGGGTTTCTCTGAAGAATACTATCGCCATAGCAGCCGGAATATGCGACGGGCTGGGTTACGGCGACAATACCAAGGCAGCGCTGATAACCAGGGGGCTGGCCGAAATTAAACGGCTGGCTCTAAAACTTGGTGCCAGGAAAGAGACTTTCAGCGGCCTCTCCGGTGTGGGTGATCTGATAGTGACCTGCATGAGCAGGCACAGCAGAAACCGCTACTTCGGCGAACAGATTGGAAAGGGCAAGAAGGTCCGTGATATCCTGGATGATATGGTGATGATAGTTGAAGGTATCAAGACAACCAGGGCGGCAGTTGAGCTCGGGAAAAAGAACAGGGTGGAGCTTCCGATCGCCGAGCAGGTCTATAGCGTGCTCTTCCACAGGAAGCATCCCGAGAACGCGATAAGGGATCTTATGCTCAGAAAGGCCAAGAAAGAAATGTATTAGGAGGTACAAACAGTAATTATTTAGCCGGGTGAAGAATATTATGATGAAAACAATGACCAAACTTTACTATTCAATTGGGGAGGTCAGCGAGCTTGTTGGTGTGAAACCTCATGTGCTGCGCTACTGGGAGACCCAATTTCCGAAACTGAGCCCGAAGAAGAACAGGGCAGGGAACAGAAGTTACAGGATAAGCGACATTAAATACCTTTTGAGTATAAAAACTTTACTCTACGAACGTGGTTACAAGATCGACGGTGCCAGAAAGAAAATGAACGAATCTCATAATAATCCTGACCTTCTTGTTCAGCAGCTTAATATCCCGTTCTCCGATCCGGAGAACAGGAGCATAATCATCTCCCTGAAAAAGGACCTTGCCGAATTGAGGGAAATGGTGAAAAAGTTATGAAATAAGCCAGTTACGGAGATTAATAATCGCCGCTAACGGCTCCTTTCGCGGACCGGCCAAAATTGGCTTGTATTTTCGGGTAACAGGATATAGATTAACTCTGAGTCGGGGCGTGGCGCAGTCCGGTAGCGCACTTGCATGGGGGGCAAGGGGTCGCTGGTTCAAATCCAGTCGCCCCGACCATTTACCTTTTACAGCCTCTGCGGGAGCAGAGGTAAAATCTTATACATGAATCTGTCAGCGGATAGAAACGATATTGCGGTAATCATACCTGCCTTCAATGAAGAGAAAAGGATAGGGGAGGTAATTGAGGGGATAAGGGCACAGGGCTGCACTCTCCGGAACATTATTGTAGTCGACGACGGTTCGGAAGATTCCACCGCCGAAACGGCAGCCTCTCATGGCGTTACGGTTATAGAGCACGGCCGCAATCGTGGAAAGGGAGCTGCTCTGAATGCAGGATTCAGGAAGGCTTCCGAAAATCCGGATCTTGCAGCGGTTATCACACTGGACGCGGATGGACAGCACAATCCCGTTTTCATTCCTGAATTCATAAGAGTTTTCAGGGAAACGGGAGCCGAAATAATAATCGGAAGCAGAATGCATGACATCAACAATATGCCCCTTATAAGGAAATTGACCAATAAGACCACCTCGGCAGTTATCAGTGCCAGGGTTGGCAGCCGAATAACTGACAGCCAGTCCGGCTACCGGCTTATCAGCCTGGAACTCCTTAAGCGGTTCGCCGGCATGGAGAGCAGCCACTATGACGCTGAGAGCGAGATACTTATAAGGGCTGGAAGATCGGGGTCTTCCATTATTGAAATACCGATAGATACTATTTACCGTGACGAGAAGAGCAGCATTAACCCTTTTATTGACACCCTCCGTTTTATATTACTGGTTGTCAGGAGCTATTTCTGGTAGATTAATCTGAAAACTCAGACCGGAACTCAAAGGCGGTAAAAGCGCTGATGGACAGAAAAACAGAGATTCTGATAACCAATGACGACGGCATCCGGGCAAAGGGCCTGGAAACTCTCGCAGGTCAGCTTGGGGAGCTGGGAAAGGTTACCGTAGTTGCCCCGGAATCAGAGCAGAGCGCATCGAGTCATTCCATAACCCTGAACAGCCCCCTGAGAATAAAAAAATACCGGGAATCCTGGTACAGCGTCAGCGGATCGCCAGCTGATTGTGTTATTATGGCCATTTACCGGATAATGGCTAAGAGGCCCGATATAATAGTATCGGGAGTGAATGACGGCCCCAATATGGGTGAGGATGTGATATACTCAGGCACGGTGGGTGCGGCTATCGAGGGACATATCCTTGGTATAGACTCCATGGCGGTATCAGTGACATCATATAACAGCGGCCTGTTCGAGCCCGCCGCCGGGGTTGCCAGATACCTCGCCGGCAAGATTATAGGAAAGAATAACAAACAGAGGGTTCTGCTCAATGTGAATGTTCCACCACTCCAGAGCGACAGCATAGGAGGGATCAGCGTGACAAAACTGGGGTCAAGGGTCTATAACGACCTGATCATCGAAAAGTATGATCCCAGAGGAAAGAAGTATTTCTGGATAGGTGGGGGTGATCCGGGTTGGAAGGATGAGGAAAAAACCGATTTCAGCGCCGTCAAATCAGGCCGAATCTCCGTAACTCCACTTACCATATCGATGACCGACTACAGCATGATGATTGAGCTGGAAAGCTGGAACCTCGACCTGGGTGATATATCAGACTCAGATTAGAGACACCCCCGAAGCTTAAAATATTTATTCGGCTTGAAATATCTATTAATCTGTATTTAATTGTTTACTGGAACCGTTGTTGCTTATTTTTATCATTAACGATTTTTAATTCAGCCCTGATTAGATAACAGGATAACAGCAGATGGCGAAATATCCTTATCCTCTTTAAACCGGGAGTTTAACTTGCATATCGCTGCAGCAGGAATAGGATCTGGACTACCCAGGGAAATAACAACATTCATTATTTCAACACTTCCGGTCTCTGAGCTCAGGGGGGCGATACCGTACGCACTCAGTCAGGGGATGAACTGGCAGAGGGCATATATCATATCGGTGCTGGGCAATTTCTTGCCGGTAATCCCCATACTGCTTCTTCTTGGAAGGGTATCTGATTTCCTGATTAAGCGCTCCAGGCTTTTTGAAAGGTTCTTCAACTGGCTATTCACCAGAACGATGAACAGGAGCGCCGTAGTGGAGAAATTCGAGGCTCTCGGGTTGATACTGTTCGTCGCCATACCCCTTCCCATAACCGGGGCCTGGACTGGCTGCGTGGCAGCTTTCCTTTTCAAGATACCGCTCAAACATGCCGTGCCCGCCATTCTCGCGGGTATCATGATTTCGGGGACAGTGGTGACCCTGGCCAGCATGGGTGTGATTTCTTTCTGGGGGCTGTAAATTAAAATATTACAAATTCTGAATATATTTGTGTTAACAGAGAATAATTGATATCTTATCTCTAACCGGAAGGGATCGGGGCGTGGCGCAGGCCGGTTAGCGCGCCTGCTTCGGGAGCAGGAGGTCGCTGGTTCAAATCCAGTCGCCCCGACCATTTTTGTACCTATGCGCTTTATCACAGCGAAAAAGTATTTTCCCCTCTTTTTCCTCTGCCTGGTCAATTCTATCTGCGGGTGTACCGAATCGCCGATATATCGTGGAGGCAGGTTGCCTGCGCCCAGAGAACGGGTAAAGCGTGTTCCTGATAGTGAAGAGAAGGGGTTATTTTCTTCACCGGTCTACCGCCTCACCAGGAGAAGGGTGTCGAGCTGGTTCGGAATAAGAAAACGTAACAATATCAAAGAGTTCCATAAGGGAATTGATATCAGGGCTCGTTACGGAGAAGCTGTTCTGGCTTCGGCTTCCGGAGAGGTTGAGTTCACCGGAAGAAAGAGCGGCTTTGGAAGGGTAATAATAATCAGCCACGGCAGGGGGTATCACACCGTATACGCTCACCTTTCAGCGATACTCTGCTCGGAGGGTGGTGCCGTTGAACGGGGACAGAGGATAGGGAAAGCCGGAAGAAGCGGTAACGCTACAGGTGTACACCTTCATTTCGAGATAAGAAAATACAGTAAAGCACTCGACCCGGCGCTATTTCTTGACTTATAATATATAAGCTGAAGCTTTTGCGGAGTATCAGGCATGATCTGCCGAGTAGGAGCCTTCGCGGCATACCGGTGCGGTTAGCGGTGCTCTTAATAACGACCACTGAGAGGTAAATAGAGAGATGAACAGCGGGAGAAGGATTGAAGATATTTCAAGGAAATATTTCCGGGAGGTAAGCAGATACCCGCCCCTATCCAGGGATGAGGAATATCAGCTGGCCATCAGGGTAAAGCAGGGAGATGAAGAGGCAAAGAGGAAGATGATTCTTTCAAACCTCAGACTGGTTATAAGCATTGCGAAGTCATATACCAACCACTCCGTCCCATTCCTCGATCTGATAGAGGAGGGTAATATGGGACTGATAAAGGCAGTGGACAGATTCGACCCTGAAAGAGGTTTTCGTTTCAGCACTTATTCTTCCTGGTGGATCAAACAGTACATTTCCAGGGCGATTGCAAATTATTCACGCACCATAAAGATACCAATACATATTTTCAAGCTGATGATAAAATATTTCGACCTGGAGGGAATGACCGCTGAAGAGAAGATAAGTGAGCTCGGCATATCCGAAAAGAGGTTCAAGACGCTGGAGCAGCTGATCAAGAACATAAGGGCACTCGACCTTTCCAGCACCATAGATAAATATAATCAGCTGGCTGACAACGTAAAGGTGGAGGATTATATAGACGCTGAGCAGATAATTCTGAGCCAGATTGAACATGAAGAGCTGGCTGAACTGATAGATAGACTTTCGGAGAGAGAACGTTTTATACTCAAGATCAGATACGGATTCTCAGATGGCTCACCACACACTCTGGCTGATATAGGAGGGAGGATGAATGTTTCCAGGGAAAGAGTCAGACAGCTGGAGAAGAGAGCCCTCCGTAAATTGAAGGCAATTATAGAAGCCAGGACAGAGGAATTTGAAGGAGACAGAGACAGGTATGATTGATATCAGAAAAGCTATACGCGACATCCCGGACTTCCCCAAGGAGGGGATACTGTTTCGTGACATTACACCGGCCCTTCTCTCACCGGAGGTCTTCAGCGAGATCTGCGACAGGATATACCAGAGATACCGGGACCGGAATATAGACAAGGTAGCGGCGGTCGAATCGAGGGGGTTCATATTCGGCTCGGTCCTGGCATACAGAATGGAGGTTGGACTGATACCTGTAAGAAAGGAGGGGAAACTCCCTTACGAGACGGTCAGCGAGAGCTACGCTCTGGAATACGCCGAGGCTACACTGGAGATACATACCGATGCCATAGATAAGGGAGACCGAATAGTAATCATAGACGACCTGCTTGCAACAGGGGGAACTGCCGCGGCAACCTGCAGGCTGGTGGAATCCCTGGGAGGGAAAATCGAGGAGCTTTTTTTCCTTATCGAACTTGCCAACCTGAGGGGTAGGGACCTTCTGGATGGAAGAGAAATATTCTCACTGATAACATATTAAATCTTTTTGTTTGATATTCTCCCTCCTGGTAATTAATATAATAAACATCAAACCTGCCGCCCCCGTAGCTCAGTTAGGATAGAGCATCGGTTTCCTAAACCGGGTGTCGCATGTTCGAGTCATGCCGGGGGCGCTTTTCAAAGTTATCAGTTAGATATATCATCGAGGAAATCTGTCCGGATAAAGCAAAAGGGAATAAGTAGATTTTCTTATTCCCCTGCCAGGAAAAGTACCATACGGCTGAAGGGGCGTGTCACGGGCCTCTTCGAACCTTATTTACAGCAAAACCGCAACAAAATCTTGTTCTGAGGCCCCTGAAAGCACATCACCCGCCATATGAGTATTTCTCCTGTTATTAATTATATTCATATTGAAGAAAAAATGTCAAGGTTTTAATAACATTATAACACACTACTATAACAGTTGATTATAATATGAAGTTAACAATATGCATTAGATATTGTAAAAAATATTTATAAATGTCAGCCTTCAACAGATGAGCGCTCTGCAAAACTCAATCTTCGGTCTTTATGTGATTCTCAGATCCCTGGCGAATCTTACTTAAAATAAATATTCCCGACGGCTTACCCCGGCAAACCAGCGGGAATATTCATATTGGACCTTATAGTTCTTACCTCAACTTATCTGACTCGAAAGTCTCTAGCGTAACCACCACAGCAGATCGATTATAAAGAAGATATATAACGGTAGCATTTTTTCACCTCCTTACAGTACCAGGACGGTTACTTATTCTACCCTTCG
Organism: bacterium; assembly: GCA_014730075.1. GTDB lineage: Bacteria > Krumholzibacteriota > Krumholzibacteriia > Krumholzibacteriales > WJIX01 > WJIX01. The sequence continues at coordinate 19,426 of WJIX01000107.1, forward strand.
TCAAAAAATCGCGGAACTTGAGGTTTCAATTAAGATATAGTGGCATATATTATACCAATAGAGAATAGCCGCCGTGCTATACCTTGGCCTTGCGGGATTAATCTTTCTTATTAAATGATATAACAAGATGTTACAGGGATACCCAAAGGGGTCCTGCTTTTACCTGCAGGAGGTTGCGGATAGGGTAACCGGCCTTGCAAACCGGGCATTATTCACCCGGCGTAGCTTATATTCTGCCATTTTTGCAATTTTCCGGACATTAACTCAGAGCTTTCTGAGTGCCAGTGCAGTAATATCATCCGTAATATTGCCATGGCAGAAGAGTTCCAGTTTCTCAAAAAGCCTCTCCAGGAGCGAATCAACCGGCAGATCAATATTGGAACGCACGAATTCAATCAGTCTCTGATCGCCGAAGAATTCTCCTTCATAATGCTGTTCCGTAACGCCGTCGGTGAAGGCCAGCAGGAGATCTCCACCCTCTATCGCCACCGCCGCATCCAGATACTCAGAATCCTTCTGGATGCCAACCAGCATACCACCCCTCCTGAGCCGGGTAATCTCCCTGCCACCCTTCCTGAAGAGGATGGGGGGGAGGGCTCCCGCGTTGCAGTAATCAAGAACCCCGGTCTTTTCGTCATAGCTGGCATAAAAGAGCGTGGCGTGCCTTATACTGTCGCTCCTCTCATAAAGATAGTTATTCAGATAATGAATAACCTGTGAGGGTGAACGATCCAGCTCCGCCTCTGCGTGTATGGAAGCCTGAAGGGTTGACATCAGGAATGATGCCGGAATACCCTTGCCTGAAATATCTGAAATAACAAAAACGGTGACATCTTCGGATAGTCGGATGAAATCGTAGAAGTCACCTCCAACCCCCTTGCAAGGCCTTATCCTGGCGCCCATTATAGCGTTTTTCAGAACAGGGGGGGAATCTGGCA
>WJIX01000108.1 GCA_014730075.1 bacterium
CCCCAATATCATTCTAGAAGACACAGAAGGCTGCAGAATCGAAGAGAACACCGGACTGACATTTCTGAATATATTCGGCCTGGACCTTTACAACCAGGAGGGTTATCCGGTACCTGACGGGCTAACCGATGATGTTGAAGGCCTGGTCAATCAATCTCAGGGGTGGCTGATCTTCCCCTGGCCGCAACCTTTCAACATACCGGAAGAGATTCTGGAAAAATATCTTGGGGAAACCGCATCACCAGTTATTGATACAGCGCTGGTCCGTAATGAGATGATCTACGATGAAGTCATATCAGCAGACCCTGATAATAATACTCATAGATATAATCTGGTCTTCAAGAAATACTGACAATAGAATATGCCGGTTTATTACCTGACTACCCTGCAGAACCCGCCGGAGCACTCTACCGCCGGTCTTTCCACGTATTCACAGTCAGAGCGGTAATTGTAACGCCGGTTCACTACGTCCTGAAAGTAGTTGAATACGCTGAGGGTGGGTATCAGCCGTTCAAAATCCTCGCTGGAGCGCGAAGCAGCTACATATTTCCCCGGACCGCCGCAAGGCTTGTCTCCGTATGGAAGCGCCATGCAGTCACCGTCAGACTGGCATACCGGAGGCGTCAGCATCTGATAGATTGCTATTTCCATTTCCGACATACGCTGCAGGTCGTTATCCTCCGAATATGATGATTCCCATGGATAGCATGACCTCTTCTCGCAGTGACAGAAATTTGGAAGGCAGGGAAGCTCCAACTCGAAGACCATGGGCTCATCTTCCGGGCAGCGGTACGGCTCTTCTATGATAACGGTATACTCTCCCGGGTCAATATTACTAAATTCATACTCCAGGTCGAACAGGCAGTTGCAGTCGCAGAGCCCTTCCGTCTCGATCTCTACTATCCTGATGGTATCGTTGCTGACTGTTATATCCGCCAGAAGCTCTTCAGGGCAGCAGTTGAATCCGGCGTTCAGGTGTTTGAGCGTCAGGGTATTGCCTGTGTATAAACACAGCACGCAGTCCAGGCATCCCGGTACTTCCACATCCGATATTTCGGTTATCGCAGATTTGCATCCTGAGTAGTCTATCATCACCCCGGCCGGCTCCTCTGAATAGTAACCGGTATCCCAGGGGTAGTGATCCCTGACCAGGCACTCCTTCCCGGACTGCCGGGCCTGAAGGTCAACAGTAAACTCCAGCGGCTGATCGCCCTCCTGCAGGTAGAGCTGAATAACCTTTATGGTATAAACAGATGGGGGGAGATTTTCGATCTGATATGATAGATCGAAGAGGCAGAGACACTTGCAGGCCTGCCCGCTCTCTCTTTCCGCAATCGTTATGGTATCATTGCTGATAGTAATATGCGCGGATATATCGCCAGGGCAGCAATTAAATCCAGCGTTTATATGTATCAATTCCAGCCTTTGTTCATCAGGGTCGTAGCTGTATTCAATACAGTCCCGGTCAGAGGCGATTTCCGGATATTTCCCCTCTTTTTTCTCGGTCTTGCACCCCTGGTAATCAACCAGGGCCGCCACCGGGCCTGAGTTATAATTTCCCGGTTCGGAAGGAGTTTTTTCACTGCATCCGGCAGGTATAATGAGAATAAATATTAATGACAGAAGAAGCAGTTTTGATTTCATTCTGATACCGTCCCTTCTAAGGGTCCCATATTAATATTATGTCACCGGGAGTGCGATTTGTCAACGGTTTAGTGTCAGGAAGTCGCGGACAATCATAACAGGATGCCCGGTTGACACGCGGGAACCGGTAAGTTGGATAGAGCTTACGGCTTCTCGCCTGAGCAAGGTGTACGAGTCCCAGACTCCCGGATCAGCAGCCGGTAGAGATAGTAATACCTGTATTCCACTATTGGGTAATATATTACAGAGGCATTATACCTTCTTTCAAAGTACTCTCCAACCTCTTTTACTCCAGGATAATCTTTCTTTTTTCGTTCAATAACCTTTCCTGGCAGTATCAATGCCTGGAGCTTCGGCATCCGGTAGATATCCCCGGCAACATATATCGTCCTCCCCTCCAGGAGTTCTGCAAAACCTTTAATATTCATTACCGAATCAGGGAAGAAGACCCGGTTTATCCAGAATTTCCCTTGCAGCCCCTTCATAGGATCTTCATATCCCCCATCCCATTTGCGCAGGTAGAGCTGGGGGCGGCCCGTAAGCAGGTATTGATTGATCTCTTCCCCCTCTAGATACCAGATGGCTGTACCTACATTGAAATCTGAGATAAGTACACCATCCTTCTTCATGGTCACGGAAACCTTCTCCACCACTTTCTCCAGCTCTTTGGACCTCTCAGCAGCATGCCCGATCAGGAGGTGATGAGAGATAAGGGCATAGACCGCAATCAGTGACAGAGCAGCGGCATAACCTGTTTTCTTTCCGTATGATAGCCGCCTGATTATTCGTACCAGCCCGTAGGACGCACAGAAGGCGACAGCTATCAGGGAAATTATCATATGGTCACCGGAGAATAATCCAATGTTAAGAATATACACTCCGAACGGTAGTATTAATGCCAGCATCAGGTACCAGATTCTTCTCGCACCTTTGAAAAAGAGGACAAATCCGGCGGCAGCGGCCAGCAGCATTATATTGAAGGACTTTCCATATACCATGGCCACCCTGGATATAATCTCCCGAAATAGCGCGAAATAGCTGAAATAATCGAAAAAGGTAACCGGAGAGCGGATGGGCCATTTCATCAGCCGAAAAGCCCTGGGCAGATCAAGAAGGCACAAAAACAGTATGAAAGCCGTGACAGGCAGCAGGAAAGATAGAATCTGCCTCCGGTTGTATTTCTTCAGAAAAATAAGATAGATGGCGGCCGGAAGAACCAGAACGGAAGATGGAGTAATGGTGATGGCCGCCATGAAACAGAGCGCCGCGGCAGCTGGTTTCAGCCGCACAATAGCCAGAATGCTCAGCAGGACAAAAAACAGTTGTGGTACATACACCTCCGCGTATTCGGCGTACATCCAGAATGTCCCATTAAAAAGCAGCAGCATCGAAGCGACGATGCTCAGAATCGGATCGCCTGTCAACTGATAGGAAAAAAGGTACATGCATACCACTGAGAGACTGCCCAGCAGTATGGAGAGAATATTCAGTGAAAGAACGGGGTCTGTCCCGAAAGGTCGCAGCAGAAAGTGAAAACCTGCTCCCAGAATACAATATCCGCAATGAATAGCGGTAAGCTCCAGAGTGGTTATCCTGTGAGCGTAGACATATGAATCTCCGAAGGGAGGAGTTCTGCTCGTAAATATAATGAGTATTAGAAGGGCCCCGATAAAGAGTAAAGAAGGGATTTTCAGACCGAAGTTATGATTCCTGTTATTCATAATCCGGGTATCCGGCGGGTATAACTATATTGATGACAGCCGCTTGTTTAAGCAATTCTGATTAAACCTGCCACTGCTTCTTCAGGGGGGGGTCCCATAACTGCAGTATGTAACCGGAAGGTCTGATTGTCAACGGGAGAATGATAATTCACCGCTGCGGCTGAATACGGGAATGGGCCGGGAATATACCATCCCAGCCCATTAATTTAATGATTGTATATCGGCCAGCCAGCTATGACGCGCTCTTCTGCTCGCTGTGGAAAGCCAGCCTGTTCTCGCCCTCCTTGACCGTGATTACCAGCTTCTCGTTCTTATTGATGTGGCCTGCCAGAAGCTCTTCGCTGAGCGGGTTTTCCAGCAGCCGCTGGATGGCGCGCTTGAGAGGCCTGGCGCCCAGTTTCGGGTCGTAGCCGTTCTCCATGATCAGTTCCTTGGCCTCCTGGGATATCTCGAACTCGATCTTCTGCGCTTCCAGCCTGCTGTACAGGTCGCTGAGCAGGATATCAATAATCTGCATCAGGTCGTCCTTGTTCAGCTGGCGGAATACCACCAGTTCGTCCAGGCGGTTGATGAACTCGGGATTGAAAATCTTCTTGGTGGCCTCCATAATCTTCTTCTTCATGTGCTCGTAACCGGATTCCTCGATATCCTCTGCTGCCACGAACCCCAGGCCCTTCTTCCCCTTGACCTCCTTGACCCCGGCGTTGGAGGTCATGATGATCACGGTATTCTTGAAATCTATCTTCCTGCCGAAAGAGTCCGTTATGGCGCCCTCTTCGAATATCTGAAGCAGGATATTGAAGACATCCGGGTGGGCCTTCTCTATCTCATCAAGCAGGATGACCGAGTACGGCTTTCTCCTGACCTTCTCGGTCAGCTGGCCGCCCTCTTCGTAACCCACGTATCCCGGGGGAGCTCCCACCAGGCGGGATACCGCAAACTTCTCCATGTACTCTGACATATCAATCTGAATGAGGGCCTCTTCGTTCTCGAACAGCGCGGCAGACAGAGTCTTGGCCAGCTCGGTCTTTCCCACCCCGGTGGGGCCCAGGAATATGAATGATCCTATCGGGCGCTTGGGATCGCGCAGCCCCGCTCGGTTTCTTCTGACCGCCTTCGATACCGCTTTGAGGGCGTTCTCCTGTCCGACCACCCGCTTTCTGAGCTCATCCTCGAGGTTAAGCAGTTTGATAGTCTCTTCCTCTTCCACGTCCGCTACCGGTATGCCGGTAATATTCGATACTACGTCCGAGATATCCTTGACCGTTACCACCGATTTGCTCTCCCGGCTGGTCTCGTTCCATTCTCTTCTCATCTCCTCGAGCTTCTTCTTCAGCTCCTTTTCCTTGTCTCGGAAGGAAGCCGCCTTCTCGAACTCCTGCGACTGGATAGCCGATTCCTTTTCCTTGGTGATCCTCTCGATCTCCTCTTCAAGCTCAGTGTGCTCTTCGGGAGCGGTAGAGGTGGACAGCCGGGCGCGGGCGCCGGCCTCATCTATGATATCTATCGCCTTGTCCGGGAGAAATCGCCCCTGGATGTAACGCTGCGAGAGGTATACCGCCTGCTCTATCGCCTCCCTGCTGAACTTGGTCCGGTGGTGTGCTTCGTACTTGTCGCGAAGGCCCATTATTATCTCCACCGTCTCCTTCTCGGTAGGGGGCGATATCATTATCGACTGGAAGCGCCTCTCCAGGGCGCCGTCCTTTTCAATATGCTTTCGGTACTCGTCCAGTGTGGTGGCTCCGATGCACTGTATCTCGCCCCTGGCCAGGGCAGGCTTCAGCATGTTGGAAGCGTCGATGGCTCCTTCTGCCCCGCCGGCCCCCACTATGGTATGTATCTCATCTATGAATATGATTACCTCGTCATTGTCCCTGATCTCGTTTATGATCGTCTTGAGACGCTCCTCGAACTGGCCGCGGTACTTGGTGCCGGCCACCACGGAGGATAGGTCCAGGGTAGTTATTCTCCTGTCCTTGAGAAGCCCGGGTATCTGGTTGTTCACTATCTTCTGGGCCAGCCCCTCTATGATGGCGGTCTTGCCCACACCGGGCTCACCGATCAGGACCGGGTTGTTTTTCTTGCGCCTGCAAAGAACCTGCACTATCCTGTCTATCTCATTCTCACGCCCGATGATCGGATCCAGCTTGTTGTCGCGGGCCATCTGGGTAAGGTCGCGACCGAACTGGTCCAGGTTCGGTGTTTCGGTCTTCGCCTTGGCCTTCTTGCCGTATGGCGCGCCTCCGCTGGCCTGGAGTATCCGCATCAGCTCATTACGGACCTTCTTCCTGTCCACTCCCAGCTCCAGGAGTACCCTGGCGGCCACTCCCTCGCCCTCTCTTATCAGACCCAGCAGGAGATGCTCGGTACCCACATAGTTGTGGTTCAGAAGCCTCGCCTCCTCCACCGAGAGCTCCAGTATCCTCTTGGCCCGTGGTGTGAGCGGTATCTCGCCCAGTGTAAGAGTATCTCCGGTGGGGTGTACTATGTTCTCGATCGCCTTCTGTATCTGCTCCAGGTTCAGGCCCATCTTCTTGAGTACCCTGGCTGCGATACCTTCTCCCTCGCGTATTATCCCAAGAAGTATATGCTCGGTGCCGATATATTCATGCTGCAGCCGGTTAGCTTCATCCCGGGCAAGGTAGATCACCTTTCTGACTCGTTCTGTGAATTTGTCGTTCATGTCTCACTTCCACCTTTTATTCTTTATAACAAAAACTGACTCTGCTACTTCAGCACCGATCTCAGATGGTCCGCCCTCGCGATATCCCTCTGCTCCGGATCCAGGACCTCGAGGTTGGTCATCTGAAGGTGCATCGGCTGAATAGTAATCAACAGTTCATTCAATACGTTCATCTTTACTTCTGAAATCAAGCCCATCCCCACCCCCATCCGTACGTCGGAAAGCAGTTTCATCGCTTCCTTCGAATCGATGAGCCGGGCGCTCCTGAGAATGCCCAGAGACCTGCTTACCTTATCTTCAAGCAAAGTGCGTGCCTCTTTAATCAATTTATCGCGCGCTCTCTTCTCGAATTCAACCACTTTCCCGATCTGCCCTTCCATGTTCCTGATGGTCTCCTCTTCGGAGAGTCCCAGGGTGATACTGTTTGAGATCTGGAAGAAGTTTCCTATAACCTCGCTCCCTTCGCCATAAGTACCTCTTACCGATAACCTTACATGCCTCATCCCATCCACGACCTTGCGTATATCGTTGTTATGCACCAATCCGGGCAGGTGCAGGAGAGATGATACCCGCATCCCGGTGCCTACATTGGTAGGGCAGGCGGTCAGATACCCGAATCTGGGGGAAAAGGCGTAGTTCAGCCTCCCGCTGACCTGATCGTCCAGAGAGCTCAATATCCTGCCTACATCCTCCAGCATTAGCCCCGCGCCTATGGCATAGAGCCTCATGTGGTCTTCCTCGTTAATCATGACCCCCAACTGTTCATCCTCGGAGGCGACCAGGGACCTGTCCTTGTAATGCATTACCATTTCCTGAGATATCAGTCTTCTCTCGGCCAGGACCATCCTCTCCGACTCGGAAATATCGTCCATATCTATGGGAAGAGCCTTCTTGAGATAATCGGTATCCAGGACGGCATCTTTTACCGCATCCCTTATCTCTTTGAGGTTCTTGCTGGTGGAGGAATGGGTAAATTTCTTGCCCTCCAGGTTTCTGGCCAGCCTGACCCTGCTGGAGAGTACAATATCCCCGCTTTGCTCGCCGTTGACCAGCCATTCGGCGGGGGTTCCTATCAGTTTCTCAAAGTTACTCTGCATCTCTGCCGGCCTCTTTTCCCTCTTCCAGGGCCTTTATCTCGTCCCTTATCTCGGCGGCCCGCTCGTAGTTCTCTTCCTCTATGACCTTCTCCAGCTCTTCGCGCAGAGATATTACCTTTCTCTTTCCGCTTACCTCCCTGATATACCGGGGAGGCACCTTGCCGGTATGCCTGGTATTGCCGTGAATGCTCCTGAGGAGGGGATGAAGGTGCTTTCTGAAGATATCGTAGCACTGCGAGCAGCCCAGCACCCCGTTCTTCTTGAAAGCTGAATACTTCATGCCGCAGTTGCCGCAGCTGTCCTGCTTCTTCGAACCTGTGCCCTTTCCCAGGGAAGAATCAATCAATCCGGACAGAAGGTCGCTCTTTTCGATATTGCTCTTCTTGAGATAGTCGAATCCCTTTTCCTCCGCGCAGTACTTGCAGAGGTGTATCTTCTGAACGTCGCTTCCCACCACATTGGTGAAATGTATGGTTGCCTCTCTCTTCTTGCATATCTGACAAAGCATCGCAGGTTTCTAGCTCCTTTCGATCAGGAGGCCATCCTCCAGCACCAGGGACCTGTCCGCCTCCCTTATCAGTCTCTTCTCGTGAGTTACGATAATAAAAGTCTGCTTCTTCTCCCTGCTCAGGCGCATGATCAGAGCGTGCAGCAGGTCGCTGTTCCTGTCGTCCAGATTCCCGGAGGGCTCGTCTGCCAGCACAATGGCAGGCTCGTTCATGAGCGCTCTTGCTACCGCCACCCTCTGCTTCTCCCCTCCCGAAAGCTCAGCGGGGCGGTGAGTAGCCCGGTGAGACATCCCTACCTCTTCCAGGAGCTGGTGGGCCCTCTCCTCTGTGCCATCCTCAGAGTCTCTGCTTAGCATCCCCGGCATCATAACGTTCTCCAGGGCGCTGAACTCCTGCAGGAGGTAATGGAACTGGAATACAAACCCGAAATAACGGTTTCTGATATCGTTTAGCTCCCGGCCCGAGCTCTCCAGCGGCATCATGCCGCAAACCTGCAGCTCGCCGGCTGTGGGAAGGTCCAGCGTTCCAAGGATATGGAGAAGGGTGCTTTTTCCGGCACCCGAGACCCCGTAAATCACTACCACCTCGCCCTCATCGGCACTGAAGTCTATACCGCACAGTACATCTATCTTCCGCTCTCTTCTCAGGTACGATTTCTCTATATTGGAAGCTGTTATTATACTCATAAGACCTCTGATTTAAAGTTACCTGTTTATAGATATCAATGCAAGAAAATCAGAAGGGGCTGATATGTCACTCATACCTGATAGCATCCAGCGGCATCACTCTGCAGGCCTCCCAGCTGGGATAAATGGTTGCTATGAATGATATTGCCATCGATGCCGCGCTGATTAGCAGGATATCTGAGCCCTTTATCAGGACCGGAAGGGTGCTTATGAAATATACATCCGGTGGAAGGTCTATATGGACAGTTTTCAGCACCGCTGAGACCGCCAGCCCCCCTGCTATCCCCAGGGCGGTACCGATCAGTCCTATGACTGTCCCCTCGATCATGAATACCGACATAATACCGCCGCTGGAGGCGCCCATGGAGCGCAGTATACCTATCTCGCTCCGCTTCTCCATGATAACCATGGTCAGCATCCCAATCAGGTTGAACCCGGCTACCATTATTATCAGGGTAAGAAGGAGGAACATCAGTACCTTTTCAACCTTTATATAACTGAAAAGGTTACGGTTCATCCTTATCCAGTTGTTAGTGCCGTATTCCCAGCTCTGGAGAATATCCTCAA
>WJIX01000109.1 GCA_014730075.1 bacterium
GGATACTGGAAAAGATAAAGGGGGCCGATATAATAATTGTGGCTACCCCTATATGGATTGGGAATATTTCCTCCCTGGCCCAGAGAGTCTTTGAGCGGCTGGAGGGCACCTACTCGGAGGGCGATCCCGGCAACGGCCAGTACCCGCTGTATAACAAGGTTGGAGGTGCCGTTATCACCGGCACTGAGGATGGAGCCCATTTCTGCGCCAAGACCATACTTTTCTGCCTGATGAGGTTCGGGTGCAGCATACCACCGGGGTCGGATTGCTACTGGGTCGGTCCGGCCGGACCCGGCCCCAGTTACATAGCAGCCAGAGGGAGCAGACACCTGTACACCAACCGGACCAAGAGGACCATGGTGGCAAATACTGTTTTCATGGCGGATCTGCTGGAGAAGAACAGAATAACCACCAACCTGCTGGAAGTTGAGGAGAAGGCGGTTGCCGAAAGCAGGGAGTCGACCGAGATCGATTGGCGCTCCGCGGCAAAGCTGGAGGAGGAAAGTTCATCGGATCAGGTATGAATGCGCTATCATGCCGGGGGGATATATACGGCCCTGCTGTCAGGAAATGGTTGACAGGTTCTATCCGACATACTGGTCAACACTGAATCCCCGGGGAGAGCTGGCACTTTCAATTTTTTATTTTTTTTTAAATATACTCGATAATTATTCCGAAGAAATATAAGGAAATGTCTAAGCCTGATGGTGCCGTATTTTTCGTTAAGATCGATTTGATGTACGGCAATATGAATGGAGTTCGGTTTTTCCTGGTGAGAATGCCGGTTGAAACCGGTAAGCAGGAAAGACTGTTATCATGATTGATTATATAGTCTGGACAGATAAGCTATCGGTGGGCGATGACGTTCTGGACAGCCATCACAGGGAGATATTTGATATCCTCAATTCCCTGTACGGCCTGATTCAGAGCCAGGATGCTACTCAGACCATGGATGAGATATGGCAGAAGCTGGAAAACTACTCGCTGCTGCATTTCAGCCATGAAGAGAAAGTGATGGATGAGATTGGTTTTCCTCTGATAGAAGAGCATAGAAGAATACATCAGACATATATCAGAGAGATTAACCTGAATAGAACTCAAATATATAATAGCAGGCAGCAGGAGATTGAAGACGTTTTCCATTTTCTTAAAACCTGGTGGAAAAACCATATCCGGAAGATGGACATGAAATACTCTGCTTACCTGGCAAAGAGCGGGGAAAGATAGATAATCAGATTTCGAACCTGTCTGCCTGGCGGGAGATCATATAACCTGCACCTGATAAGCAGATAAATATTCAACTATAAAAACGTGCACCCGGACACTACAGTTCTTTAACTGAGATACCTTCCTGTATTATAATTCAGCATATTGCGCATTGATTCTATTTGCCAGGGAGTGCCACTATGAGAAGATATCTTTATGTCCTCTGTTTCGCCCTCATTATTCTACTTTCCCTGCAGGCGGCCGCGGAAGCGGGAGCCGCCAGGCATTCAGCCCTTATAGATGAAAATATAGCGGTATTCTATCCACCCGGTTTTGTTCCCGAGCGGGTGATGCCCTCCTTCGCGCTGGTCCGGGAGTTCCGTGAGATAGGGAAGGTCCCGGAGGACTGGGAGGTAATACCGGGGTTTGAAATGGAGGGGGACCAGTTCGGTGTCCATTTCCCCGTACAGAGGGGTACCAGTCTTTACGGAACGGGAGAGGTTACCGGCCCGCTGGTTCGAAACGGAACGGTCCGGACCCTCTGGAATACCGACAACTGGACCTACTCCCGTTTCGGGGGCAATCAGTTATATCAATCTCATCCATGGGTCCTGGCGGTGAGGATCAACGGTTCCGCTTATGGTATCCTCTGTGACAGCACCTGGAGAATGAAGATAGACCTGCGTGACGGGATCAAATTCCTCTCAGGGGGGGCGCCGTTCAGGGTGATAGTGATACAGAGGGATTCGCCCCAGGGGGTAATGAGAGCTCTGGGCAATCTGACCGGAACCATAGAGCTGCCCCCTCTGTGGGCCCTGGGGTACCAGCAGTGCAGGTATTCATACTATCCGGACTCCCGGGTCAGGGAGGTCGCCGACAGGTTCAGAGAGCTTAGAATGCCCTGCGATGTCATCTGGCACGACATACATTACATGGATGGATTCAGGGTTTTTACCTTCGACCGGAACCGCTTTCCCGACCCTTCCGCCACCAACCGCTACCTGCATGAAAGGGGATTCAAAACGGTCTGGATGATCGATCCGGGGGTCAAGGCCGAGAGCGGATATTTCGTTTACGATTCAGGTACCCAGCTGGATATCTGGACCAGGACTGCCGGAGGGAGGAATTTTGTGGGAAGGGTCTGGCCGGGGGATTGCGTTTTTCCCGATTTCACCATGCCGGCGGCCCGGCTGTGGTGGGCTTCTCTCTACCAGAGATTCATGGAGACAGGTGTGGACGGAGTCTGGAACGACATGAACGAACCGGCCCTCTTCGGGACGGAGACCGGGACCATGCCGGAGGATAATCTCCACAGGGGAGGGGGCGAGATCCCTCCCGGGACCCATGCCAGGTACCATAATGTATACGGGATGCTAATGGTAAGGGCAACCAGGCTGGGTATCAGGATGGTCAACCCGGAGAGGAGGCCCTTCGTTCTGACCCGTGCCAATTACCTTGGAGGACAGAGGTATGCTGCCACCTGGACCGGGGACAACCGGGCCAGCTGGGAACACCTGAAGATTTCCATACCGATGTCCCTGAATCTCTCCTTGTCCGGCCAGCCCTTCAACGGACCCGATATCGGGGGATTCGATGGTAACGCTACCCCGGAGCTTTTCGGACACTGGATAGCGGTGGGAGCCTTTTACCCCTTCTGCAGGGCCCATACGGCAGTTAATACCAGGAACCAGGAGCCCTGGGAGTTCGGTCAGGATATCGAGATAGTCGCCCGCAGGGCCCTGGAAAGAAGGTACCGGCTGCTTCCGTATATCTATACCCTCTTCCGCGAGTCGTCGGTCTCCGGGATGCCGGTAATGAGGCCGGTATTCTTTGCCGACCCGGTGGACCCGGCCCTGAGACGGGAGCAGGAAGCCTTCCTGCTGGGGGACCGCCTTCTGGTCATACCCGCCTGGGCTGATGACCCAGCCCTTCCGGACGGTTTGTGGAGGAGTATTGACCTGGACCCCGGCAGTGGCGGGCATCATGCAAACCGGGCCATCCAGCCGGAGTTGAGACTGAAGGGCGGGAGTATCCTGCCAGCGGGGCCTCTGGTCCAGAGCACCGACGGCTACAGGCTGGCCCCTTTAACCCTTATGGTCTGCCTGGACGCGGAGGGAAGTGCCATTGGAGATCTTTATGAGGATGACTGGGAGGGGTACGGATACCGCGGGGGAGATTACCTGTTGACCCGGTACCGGGCCTCAAGCTGCGGAGATACCGTAAAAGTAAATGCGGAAGCACGCTCAGGATTGATGAAAACCCCGGAGAGGGAGATAAGGGCAATTCTCTTCACAGGCCGCGGGACTTTCCGGGGCGCAGGTACGGAGAGAGGTGGGGTGGTCATACCGCTGAACTAGGTTGTGAGAACCTGATCCTCCCGTCCTGTAAGGGCTCACTGATTCTGTCAGAAAATAGAGGGGCAGGGTGCGTGATTATTGACCGGAGCACTTTCCTGTGTTAATTTATAGATTCGGTAGATGGCGTATTGCATCATATTTTAAAAGGGAGAGTAATGCTGGATAAAGTCTTCAACCCGAACGATATTGAGCGTAAATGGACTGACACCTGGACTGAGAACCATTCCTTTACCCCGCAGAGTCCCGGGGACGGAGAATCGTATTGCATAATACTTCCACCCCCGAATGTTACCGGTATGCTCACTATCGGGCATGTTCTCGGTACTACCGTGCAGGATATACTGGTTCGCTGGAAGCGGCTCAGGGGATATAACGTTCTCTGGCTTGCCGGGACTGATCACGCGGGGATAGCAACCCAGAAGAGAGTGGAAAAGAATCTCCTGGAGAGAGGAGTGGACCTCGAAGCTGTCAGCAGGGAGCAGTTCCTGGAAGAGTGCTGGAAGTGGAAGGAAAAGTATCACGGTAGAATAGTCAGCCAGCTCAACAGGCTGGGGGCTTCCCTCGACTGGTCCAGGGAGAAATTTACCCTGGATGAAACAGTCTCCAGCGCGGTGAGGGAAGTTTTTGTCCGGCTATACGAGAAGGGCCTGATATACAGGGGTAACTACATGGTAAACTGGTGCCCCTCCTGCGAGACCGCCATCAGCGACGAAGAGGTGGAATTCAGGGAGATGGACGGGAAACTATACTATATCGCATATCCTTTCACTGAGGGTAACGGGGAGCTGGTGGTGGCCACCACCAGGCCGGAAACGATGCTCGGAGATACCGGAGTAGCGGTAGGCCCGGATGACCCATCCGCACCTGATCTCAAGGGAAAGAAGGTCCGGCTGCCCCTGACCGGCAGGGATATCCCGGTAATTTTCGATCAAGCGGTAGATCCCGAGTTCGGAACCGGGTGCCTCAAGATTACCCCCGCCCACGACCCCACTGACTTCGAGATCGGGAGGAGGCACAATCTGGATGAGGTTGTGGTAATAGACCGCAGGGGGATAATGAACGAAGAAGCGGGAGAATTTGCCGGGCTGGACAGGTACCAGGCCAGGGAAAGGGTTTTGGAGGCACTCAGGGAGAAGGACCTGCTGAGAAAGGTCGAGGATTACCGGCACTCGGTTGGTCATCACGACAGGTGCGGTACGGTCATAGAACCTGCGGTTTCCAGGCAGTGGTTCATGAAGATGGAGAAGCTGGCCGCTCCGGCGATTGAGGTGGTACGGGATCAGGAGGTGAATTTCTTTCCGGAGAGATGGAAGAATATATATCTGAACTGGATGGAGAATATAAGGGACTGGTGCATCTCCAGGCAGCTGTGGTGGGGGCACAGGATACCGGTATGGTACTGTGATGAATGCGGCGAGCTGATAGTATCCAGGAAAGCCCCCGGCTCCTGTCCCGAATGCGGGGGGGAGCCGGTTCAGGACGAGGATGTACTGGATACCTGGTTCTCCTCCTGGCTCTGGACCTTCTCCCCGATGGGCTGGCCGGAAGAGACCGACGACCTCAGGACCTTCCATCCCACCGATGTCCTTGTAACAGGTGGAGATATCATCTTCTTCTGGGTTGCAAGAATGATCATGGCTTCGCTGGAGTTCATGGATGAGGTCCCATTCTCTTCAGTTTATATAACCGGGATAGTCAGGGATGAAAAGGGGCGCAAGATGAGCAAGTCGCTGGGCAATTCACCGGACCCCATAGATATCATAGACAGGTACGGAGCTGACGCCCTGAGGTTTTCATTGATGAAGCTGTCACCCCCGGGACAGGATATACTCTTCGACGAGAAGAAGGTGGAGGTCGGAAGGCATTTTGCCAATAAAATCTGGAATGCTTCCCGGCTGGTACTGAGCAAGGGTGTTATCGGCTCTGTTAAGGAGGCGAATGAGCGGTCAGAGATTCCGGAGGGCGATATTACAGCCCTTTTCAGGGCGCTCTTTTCCAGGGATCTGCCCGAAACTGCTGAGTACAGCTGGGAGGACCGTTGGATACTGAGCAGGCTGGCCTTCCGTATGGAAGAGGTGGACCGGTTCATAGAAAAATACAGATTTGATGAAGCGGTCTCTGCCGCCTACGATTTCTTCTGGCACGAGTACTGTGACTGGTATCTGGAATTCTCCAAGAACCGCTTCTCAGGCGGGGGAGCCGGGGCCAGGGGGTGCGCGGTGACCGCGAGGACGGTACTGGGCCTCTCCATGGTAATGCTCCATCCGGTGATGCCTTTCATCACCGAGGAGATATGGAATATGCTCTCATACACAGATGTTACGCTGGCCGAGAACACTATGAAGCTTTCTCTGGATGGTTTCCGGGACCGGGAGATAGAGGATGATCTGACGGTGGTTATCGAGGCTGTTACAGCTATCCGCAACCTCAAACAGACCTTCAATCTTCCCGGGAGCGAGGGGGTCAGGGTAATAATGAACTTCAAGGAGGACTCTGAGCTTCTGAGCAGGCTGCCCGCCTACAGAAGCCAGATCTGTGAACAGGCAGGGATAGAGGAGCTGGAGATAACCCGGGGAGCCGGAAAACCGGCAAAATGCGTTACCTCCGGCCATCTTGATTTCGAAATCTATCTGCCTCTGGACAGGATTGCCGATGTGGATGGTGAAATAGCGAGGATAGAGAGCAAGCGGGACAAGCTGCAGTCCGACCTGAAGAAAATAGAGGCCCGGCTTGAGAACAGGCAGTTCCTGGAAAAGGCCCCTGAAGAAGTAGTAGCCAGGGAGAGGGAGAGGATGGAGGAGATGAAAGTGCTGGCCAGGAGGATGGAGAGCACCCTGAGGGATCTGAGATGAATAAGGAAAAAGAGGGAGAAGACAGGAAGCAGGCCCGGCCGCTGAGCAGTGAAAAAACGGTTGGGGAGCTTCTGCTGGAAGCCAGAAAGAAGGATGGGCGCTCCCGTTCTGAGATAAGCAGGGTTACCAGGATACCGGAAGCGTCTCTCAAGTACCTGGAGACCGATAATTTTGATATGCTTCCTGCGCCTGTTTACGTGATCGGTTTTCTGAGGAGTTACGCCTCGGAGCTTGGAATGGATGTGGGCTATATCCTCAATAAGTACCAGGTACATTCCGGGCATGACCACAAAACCAGGGGGGACCACTGGGAGGAGAAAGAAACAGAGGAAGAACAGAGCTTTGACTATACCGGCCTGGCAGGAAAACTGGCCCTGCCTCTGGCCGCTGCGGCGGTTGTCATAGTGATGGCGATTATCCTGCTCAGGAACGGCGAGGAAGTGGATGTTAAACCCCCCAGCGCCATACCACAGGCGGAAGAATTCGTGGACAGTGCCACAGCCAGGAAGTTAAATGGGATGGAGATCGAAAAAGAGAGCCGTTCAGGGAGGATACCCGAGACAGCGGAAGCGGAATCAGACCTGAAACCGGTGGAATCCGGTCCGCCGGAATCCCGGGAATTTCTGGAACCGATGGAGCTGAGACTGGCTGCCACCAGCTCGGACAGTACCTGGTTTGATATCATTACCATTTCCCTCCGGGACAGCGGTCCCGATACAACCTATCATGATTTCATCCTCTTTCCCGGGAATGTAAAGGTTCTCAGGGCTGACCGGGCGATTGTCCTGAGGACCGTCGGAAACGCTGGCGGGTTCACCGCGGAGCTGAATGGCCGGAAACTGCCGGTAATGGGAAACCGGCATGAAATAGTCAGGAATATCTACCTGGGGCGCGATAGCGCTTCGTTAGAAACTGAATGATTCAACCTTTCAGGTTAATATGTCTCTTTTCAATCTCCAATCCCCTTTCAGCCCTACCGGCGATCAGCCGGAAGCGGTGGATAAACTCCTGGAGGGGTTGAAGGAGGGAAGAAAACACCAGACTCTGCTGGGGGTTACCGGTTCCGGGAAGACCTTTACCATAGCTAATGTCATCGACAGGCTTGATATCCCGGTGCTGATAATATCACACAACAAGACCCTGGCCGCCCAGCTCTACGGAGAATTCAAGAGCTTTTTCCCCGATAACGCTGTGGAATACTTCATCAGTTACTATGACTACTATCAGCCGGAGGCGTTCATCCCCGCAACGGATACCTATATAGAGAAGGATGCATCGATAAATGAAAATATCGACAGGCTCCGCCTGAAGACCACCGGTTCCCTGGTTACCAGGAAGGATGTCATAGTAGTAGCCAGCGTATCCTGTATATACGGCCTGGGGTCTCCGGAAGAGTTCAATAACCTTTCGGTCTCCGTCGCGGAAGGAGACCGCATGGAGAGGGATGAACTGATACGGAACCTGGTCAGTATGTGGTATCGGCGCGATGACATGGATTTTCAGCGCGGCACTTTCCGTGTGAGGGGGGATTCGGTCGATCTGTGGGCTTCCTTCATGGCTGAAGCGATAAGGGTGGAGTTCTTCGATGAAAGCGTAGAGAGGTTATCTGTACTGAATCCTGTCTCCGGGGAGGTTATAAGGAGGCTGCCCCGTATCAGCATATTTCCTTCCTCACATTTCGCTGTCTCCACCCCCAGGATGGAAATGGCTATCAGTGGAATAGAACAGGAACTGAAGGAGCGGTGCGCGGAGCTGGAGAGTGCGGGGAAGGATTTCGAAGCGAGGAGGCTCAGGTCCAGGACTCTCTACGACCTGGAGATGATGAAGGAGGTAGGGTACTGCAACGGGATCGAGAACTATTCCAGGTATTTTTCGGGCCGCTCCGCGGGGGAGAGGCCGGCCACCCTGATAGATTATTTCGGAGAGGATTTTCTGGTGATGATAGATGAATCGCATGTCACCCTTCCCCAGATACGCGCCATGTACAGGGGGGACCGCAACCGGAAGAAGACCCTGATAGAGCATGGGTTCCGGCTTCCTTCCGCGCTGGACAACCGGCCATTGAGATTTGAGGAGTTCGAAAGACTGATAAACAGGTTCATCTACGTATCAGCCACTCCGGGTGAATTTGAAATAAGCAGATCGGGGGGAGAAGTGGTGGAACAGGTGATCAGGCCTACCGGCCTGGTGGACCCGGAGATAGAGATACGGCCGGTCAAGCGGCAGGTGGAAGACCTTCTGGGTGAGATACAGAAGAGAGCGTCAGCGGGCGACCGGGTGCTGGTTACCACTCTGACCAAGAGGATGTCGGAGGAACTTACATCATATCTGCGGGAGCTGGGGATAAGAGTCAGGTACCTCCACAGCGATATACACGCTCTGGACCGGGTGGAGATTCTCCGTTCTCTGAGAGTGGGCGATTTCGATGTTCTGGTGGGGATAAACCTTCTCAGGGAAGGCCTGGATCTCCCGGAGGTCAGCCTGGTGGCTATCCTTGATGCTGATAAGGAGGGGTTTCTGAGGTCCAGGACTGCGCTCATACAGACTGCCGGAAGGGCGGCCAGGCATGTGGACGGAAAGGTAATCCTTTACGCGGACCGGATTACCGGTTCGATAGAGAAAACACTGGATGAGACCGGCCGCCGGCGGCAAAAACAGCTGGAATACAACCGGGAACACGATATAATACCAGTATCCATAAGAAAGAGCAGGGAGGATATCGTGGGGGCAACTTCCATCGCCGACAGCGGGAGGGAACATGAAGAGCAGAAGGTATTCCTGCCGGAGGGGGGCGACGACCCGCACCTTCTGCAGAGGCTTGAGGAGGAGATGAAGAGGGAGGCGGATGAGCTGAACTTCGAGAGGGCGGCCAGTATCAGGGATAGGATCGAGGAGATAAGGATGAAGCAGGAAGGGGGGAGATAATCAGTGGAAAAGGAAATCGATGAACTGATCAGGATCGAACTTCAGGCGGACCGGGCAGGAGATGATCTTACCACCCGGATGGTAGTCCCGGAGGATATGGAATGTTCAGCGGTTATAAAGGCCAGGCAGGAGGGTATAATATCCGGCCAGGAATGTGCAGAATCGGTTTTCACCTCCATGGACAGGAATATCAGCTACTCAATGACTGTCAGGGACGGGGAGAAGGTCAAGAGGCCGGAGACTGTTGCGGAGATCAGAGGCATGGCGGCACCTGTTATGGCAGCGGAGAGGACCGCCCTCAATTTTCTGGGACACCTCTCCGGGATTGCCACTCTTTCCGGGGCGTTCACCGAAAAGCTCCGCGGCACCGGAATAATCGTGCTTGATACCAGGAAGACCACTCCCGGGCTGAGACAGCTGGAGAAGAAGGCGGTACGGGACGGGGGCGGGGGGAACCACCGGATGAACCTTGCAGACTATATACTGGTCAAGGAGAACCATATCGCGGCGGCTGGAGGACTCCGGGAAGTTATAAGGGCACTGGGCAGCCGGATCAATGAAGCGGAGATAGAGGTCGATTCGACTGAGATGCTGGAGGAACTGCTGGAGAATCCCCCGGGCAGGATAATGCTGGACAACTTCTCCCCGGAGATGGTGTCCGGAGCTGTTTCCGTAATTGGCAAACTTGGAGAGAACAGGCCTGAAATAGAGGTGTCCGGGGGAATAACTCTGGAGAACATCCACAGGTATGCAATAGAAGGGGTGGATTACATATCGGTTGGATCGCTGACAGCCTCCGCCCCCGCTTTCGATCTGAGCATGACAGTGAAGGGAGTGGGTTGATTAACCTGGAACTGCATCCTGCCCTGGTAAGAGAGGAGCTGAGGAGCCCGGTAATGGGAAATATCTTCTTCCTGTTCGACACTGTCGGCTCAACCAACGACATCTGCTCCCGGCTTGGAGGATCCGGTTTTTCCGAAGGAACCGTGGTGGCAGCCCTGAATCAGAGCAAGGGGAGGGGAAGAAAGGGAAGGGCCTGGTTCTCCGCTTCAGGAAAAGGCCTGGTTTTCTCTATTCTGCTGAGGCCAGGGCGGGAGACAGAAGGGCTGATGACCCTCTTTTCATATTCGGTTATTGAAGCGCTGGAAAGGATAGGGATTGTGGGAATGATGAAATGGCCCAATGACATATATATCGGGGAAAGAAAAGCGGGGGGTATCCTCGCTGAAGGTATCGGTGGGGCCGTAACCCTCGGTGCCGGCCTGAATATCAACGAGACAAGGGAGGATTTCCCACCTGAAATAAGCCCGATAGCAACTTCTCTCAGAATGGAGAGCGGCCGCTCTCTCTGCAGGCGAACGGTCCTTTGCGGGGTGCTGGACTGCTTCGGGGAGAACTATCAGCAGTGGAAGAGCAGGGGGCTGAACCCTTTTCTGTCCGCCATCAGAAGCAGGCTGCTGTATCTGGGGGATATGGTAACGGTGACTGACGGAAGGGGATTGCGCAGGGGCAGGATGGCCGGAATTTCAGATCAGGGGTATCTTCACCTGGAGACAGGGAGTGGGGTAGAGACATTTCATTCAGGTGAACTGAGTCTGGAGAGGGGAGAGTAATGAAATCTCTGCTGGCGCTGGACATGGGGAATAGCGGCTTGAAGGGGGCGCTCTTTTCCGGTCAGAAGATAACCGGGCGGTTCAGGTTCACAGTCAATGAAAGTGGGGATGCCGGGCCGGAGCTTATCAGAAGGTTTTCGCCGGAGGGGATTGTCTTCTGCAGTGTGGTTCCCGGCTGGACCGGAACCCTGTTAAGTCAGGCGGAGCGGGCAGGGGAAAAGAGAATTCTCCAGGTCAATTCCGATTCCACCCTCCCATTCCAGCTTATGGTGGACTCTCCGGAGACTCTTGGCGCGGACCGGATATGTGCTGCCGCGGGTGCCAGGGCAGGAGGAGCCAAAGAGGCTGTGATCGTGGATATCGGCACAGCCGTTACAGTTGATCTTCTAAGCTCGCGGGGGTTCGAGGGAGGGGCGATCTTTCCGGGTATTCGGACTGCTCTTGATTCTCTGGGACGCTCGGCGGCGGCCCTTCCGGTGATCGATTATTCTGGCGGGGGCCAGGCGCCTTCACGGCTTCCTGGCAGCTCCACAGAAAAGGCAATAAAAGCAGGGACATACTGGGGAATCGCCGGGGCAATGGATAAGCTGGTGGAAATGACCGCGCGTGCTGCCGGGACGCGTCCTGAGATTTACCTGACCGGAGGATGGGCCGGAGAGTTCAAAGATGCCGTCAGTTTTCCATTCATCCATGAGCCGGACCTGGTGTTCAGGGGTCTAGAACTGATATTTTATAATTCATGATCCTGCAGAAAGTTAACCTGACGCCGCCAGTCGGGCATCAGGACGGGCACATTTCTCGGATAATTGCCGGGGCCGATCCTTCCTGAACAAGACAAATAATTATAACTATATGCAATAAATGCAATTAGCTTAGCCCTGACAAGGGCGAAAATTTTTTCTTGCATTGAAAAATTTATTTGATATATTTTGCATTCAAAGAAATGGCAGTCTAACAGGTAGAGTGCTAAATTTTTTTCAGGAAAGGGGGAAAAAATGAAAATAACGCCTCTGGCTGACAGAGTACTGGTCAAGCCTCTTGAGCAGGAAGAGGTAAAAAAGGGCGGCATAATAATACCGGATACCGCCAAGGAAAAACCTCAGGAAGGTGAAATTATCGAAGTGGGAAAGGGACGTATAGATGAATCAACCGGTAAGAGGATTGATATGGAAGTGAAGAAGGGTGACCGTGTTCTCTACGGTAAGTATTCAGGTACCGAAATAACCTTTGATGGTACCGATTACCTGATTCTCAGAGAAAGTGATATACTGGCTAAAATATAAAGGAAGGGGTGAAATCTTATGGCAAAACAGATTAAATTCAATGTTGACGCGAGAGACCGCCTGAAGGCGGGCGTGGACAAGCTCGCAAATTCGGTCAAGGTGACGCTGGGCCCGAGAGGCCGCAACGTCATTCTCGACAAAAAGTTCGGAGCACCCACCATAACCAACGACGGCGTGACCATTGCCAAGGAAATCGAGCTGGAAGATGAATGGGAGAATATGGGCGCCCAGATGGTCAAGGAGGTAGCTACCAAGACGCAGGATGTTGCCGGCGACGGGACCACCACTGCTACCATACTGGCCCAGTCGATCATCACCGAAGGCCTCAAGAATGTAACCGCCGGGGCCAATCCCATGTTCATCAAGAGGGGAATCCACAAGGCGGTTGATAAGGCTGTGGAGTACATAACTACTCGTTCAAAGCAGATACGCAAACGTGAGGATATCGCTTCGGTCGGGACCATATCGGCCAACAACGACCCTGAGATCGGCGAGCTGATCGCTGATTCGATGGAAAAGGTCGGCGAAGACGGTGTAATTACCGTGGAAGAGGCTAAAGGTATGGAGACCACCATGGAAGTGGTCGAGGGTATGCAGTTTGACCGCGGTTACCTGAGCCCTTACTTCGTTACCGATTCAGACAGGATGGAGGCGATCCTGGATAACGCTCATATACTTATCCACGACAAGAAGATCAGCGCCATGAAGGACCTCCTGCCGATCCTGGAGAAGGTATCACAGCTTAACAAGCCCCTTCTTCTGATCGCCGAGGATATCGAGGGCGAAGCTCTCGCCACCCTGGTGGTTAACAAGCTGCGGGGAACCCTTCAGGTAGTAGCGGTAAAAGCCCCCGGGTTCGGAGACCGCAGGAAGGCGATGCTCGAGGATATCGCTGTCCTTACCGGAGGCAGAGTGATCTCCGAGGAAGCGGGTTTCAAGCTGGAGAATGCTACCGTATCCGATCTGGGAAGCGCCCACAGAATTACTATCGATAAGGACAAGACCACCATTATCGAGGGTGACGGGAAGAGCTCGGATGTTAACGACCGGGTCAAGCAGATCAGGAAGCAGATCGAGGATACCACATCCGATTACGACCGCGAGAAGCTGCAGGAAAGACTGGCCAAGCTGGCCGGCGGAGTGGCTGTCATCAAGGTCGGAGCCGCTACCGAGATCGAGATGAAGGAGAAGAAGGCCAGGGTTGAAGACGCACTGGCTGCCACCCGGGCAGCGGTAGAAGAGGGGATCGTCCCCGGAGGCGGGGTAACCCTCCTTCACGCCGTGGAGAAGGTCCTGGAACTGGAACTGGAGACCGAGGAACAGATCGGTGTCGAGATAGTGGCCAAGTCCCTGATAGAACCGGCGAAGATGATTGCAAAGAATGCCGGGCAGGAAGGTTCCGTGATCGTGGAGAAACTCAAGGGTAAGAAGAAAAGCGTGGGATACAATGCCGCCACCGGCAAGTTCTCGGATATGCTGGAAGATGGCATCGTGGATCCTACCAAGGTGACCAGGTCGGCTATTCAGAATGCCGCCAGTGTCGCCGCGCTGCTTCTCACCACCGAAGTTGCCATTACCGATATTCCTGAAGATGAGAAGACTCCCCCCATGCCGGGAGGAGGAATGGGCGGACCGGGAATGATGTAAATTATCGGTAAGAATGTACTGATAATAGGAGCACCCGGCATCTATGCCGGGTGCTCCTTTCTATACCACGGTTTTCATTCCCGATAGGTTGGAATTCTCTTGAATTTCAGCCTGAATAATAATATTTTACATTGAATTAACGACAAGACCGGTAAATAGATATTTCCTGATATGAGATAGCTACGGAGACCAGGTAAATTTTGGAGGTTTTCAAGTGAAAAGCTGTTTTAGAAAGATTTCAGAATTATCACTCCTTCTTCTTTTCATCGTCCTTATATCAGCCGGGTGCAGTGAAGATGAAGTCACTCCTCCCGAGGAGACAGCGGAGTTTCAGATCCTGAGTATACTCACCAACCCACTGGCTCCACGTCCGGGAACAGTGGATACTCTTTCTGCCAGGGTTACAGGCAACAGCTCCGGAGGGAGGCTATCTTACAGGTGGAGGGTAGATGGCGGCACACTGATGGAAGATGACGAAGGGGTAGTCAGGTGGCAGGTGCCCCAACAGAAGGGAGATTACACCATAACGGTAAGGATGAGTTTAGCCGGAGAGGTCGATTCCCTTTCCAGGACGGTTGCTGTAAAGGACCAGGAGATTATCGACACCGGAAGGCTGCATTCCATATATCCCAACGTAATTGATGGTAATCTTTATTTCATCTCACCTTATTACAGCAGGTTCATCAGCGAAGACGAGAGGTACTCATTCGCAGATTTTGTTTATTATGGAGCTGATCTCTAC
>WJIX01000110.1 GCA_014730075.1 bacterium
TCCCTCATCCTTGGGTACAATACCTGTCCGGATGGAGGGTTCAGGGTATTCAATCTCCGGCACCCTGACAGGATTATCCTTACTGCAGAGGGTGTCGTTGACCTTTGCATCCTTCAGCTTGACCGCCACTCCGATATCCCCGGCAATCAACTCTTCTGTATCGATCTTCTCGCTTCCCCTGGTGTAATAGAGCTGCCCTATCCGGATACCGGTCTCCGCAGTGGAGTTGAACATATCCAATCCGTTCGATACCTTGCCGGACAGGACCTTCAGGTATGATAACTGGCCCACGTTCTTTTCCGAGAAAGATTTGAACACGAACGCCAGCGGAGTCCCTTCCGGGTCTATCTTCATCTTGGTCTCTTCTTCTTGCTTGAGTACCGTTACTTCCTCAAAGTAATCAGGAGAGGGGAGCATGTCTATCATCATATCCACCAGCTGGTTTACACCGATATTTCCAGTAGCTGATGCCACTACCAGAGGAATTATGGTTCCCTTGCGGCACCCCTCGCTGAGTCCCGTCACCAGCTCATCGCCGGAGAGCTCGCCTGTCTCCAGGTACTTCTCCAGAAGAGAATCATCGCTCTCAGCGGCGAAATCGCGGAGTTCTTCTCTTATGGAGTCGACTCTGCCCTGCAGGTCGGCGGGTACTTCCTCCTCGCTGAACTTTCCATCACCGCTGTAGATATAAGCCTTATTTTCCAGTATGTTAACAACACCCTTGAACTGAGCCCCCGTGCCCACAGGAAGCATCAACGGCATGACCTCCTTGCCCAGTACTTTCTGGGCCTCCTGGACACACTTGTCAAAATCAGCGTGTTCCTTGTCCATCTTGTTTACACAGACGAACCTCGGCACACCCTTATCCCTGAGGTAGCTGTTGGCCATTTCAGAGCCTGCTTCCACCCCTCCATCTGCAGGTATTACTATTACCGCTCCCTCGGCAACGCTGACTCCGGCCAGCATCTGGCCGATGAAATCGGCGTACCCGGGTGTGTCGATAAGATTTATCTTCTTTTCGTCCTTTTCTATGGCGGCAATACTCATCGATACCGAAATATTGCGTTCCTTTTCCTCGGGGTCAGAGTCCATTACGGTATTACCGTTCTCCACCGTCCCTATCCTGTTGATAACACCTGCATTGTAAAGTATTGCCTCGCACATCGATGTCTTCCCCGAGGCCTGATGGCCTACCAGCACCACATTTCTCAAGTCCTCGATATTATACTGCTTCAAACCTAACCTCCATTAGCAATTCTCTGTACACGTACCAGCAAATCTCTGATTCAATATCATAAAAAAACTGTCCCCCACCGCTTC
Source organism: bacterium (assembly GCA_014730075.1). Taxonomy (GTDB): domain Bacteria; phylum Krumholzibacteriota; class Krumholzibacteriia; order Krumholzibacteriales; family WJIX01; genus WJIX01. The sequence continues at coordinate 1,321 of WJIX01000110.1, forward strand.
ACTATCACATTCCCCCGCTGAACAGACTACCTAAATATATGAACAGGAAGGAAATTATCCAAAGGATAACCGCGGGAACGGCGGATTTCTTTACATTTATCCGGTAAATCGCCGCTATACCCAGGGCCACCACGATATAGTACCATATGCTGAAGATACTCAGGCTCTTCAGAAAAGAACTGAGCAGGTTGCCCGCGTCGGAGAACAGGGGCGCCAGTGACAGCGATATCTGTGCCCCGGCGGCGGACTCGATAGATTCCACTCCCCGCATCCGGAGCACCACCACTGATATTATCTGTTCGACCATCGGTATGAACCCGGCGAATATACAGAGGCTCAGAGCCTTCTTGTAATCTGAGCGCCCGCTCATCAGGCTGGCCGAGATATTAACCACCAGGGCTGAGAGCAGGTAGATAATCAGGGCGATGATGGGGGCGAATATATACCCCAGGAAAGCGAATTTCTGCCCGTATTCCATCTGCTGCGACAGCTGTTCCTCGCTAAGTCCCCTCTCATTGAGAGACATCACATGCATACTGATCGGCGATTGAAGCCATACCACCAGTATCATCAGTAAAGCAATCACTATGAACGGCTTCCACCACTGAAGCCCCGAATCGATCCTGTTGAAAACCTTCTTAGGATCCACGAATATATCGGCGATGGAGGGTAAGAATTTCTGATCCGCCTTCTCTTCCTCTACCGCTTCAACCTCGAAGCTTTCTCTATTCTCTTCCATGATCCTGCTCCCTGTTAAATATTCCCGGATTGTCCCGACTGCCACAGATAATTCTCTTCCGGTGCATAATAAAATAGACTACTTTCTCTTTACTGTCAAAGGATTAAATACAAAAGCGGCCGGTGGATACCGGCCGCGGCAAACGTACAGAAAAATGGGGCGTTCCCCATCCGGAAACGCCCCTGTCCGATCAGAACGGATCAGTGCATCAGTCCCTTTCCTCTTCTATCTTTTCCAGTCTTTCCTTCAGCTCCTTAAGCTTTTCCTTGAGCTCGGTGAGCTCCTTCTGCAGTTCATGCTCGAATTCCCTGGCGAATTTCATCCTCTCGATATCAACAATGTCCTTACGGGGCACCTTAATCCTGATATCCTTCTTCTCCGGAAGGCCGTAGATATGATAGTCCATCTCGTAATCATCCGGATCTACCTTGAACTCCTTCCTCCCGCCCTTTCGGACCACCACGATCCGGTATTCATCCTCACATTCTTCCAGGGCGTCGTTCATATCATCCACCGATTCGATTTTCTCACCATCTACCTCAATGATCACATCTCCGCTTCTGATACCTATCTCCCCGGCCATGCTATCTTTGCATACCCCGGTTACCAGGACTCCCTCTCCCTTGCTCACATCGAAGTATTCCGCCAGGTCGTCATTGATATCAACCACTTCCAGGCCGTTCAATTTCCATTGGTAGCTCTGGAACATATCTCCTATGGACCTTCCCAGGTGCTTGCCCA
>WJIX01000111.1 GCA_014730075.1 bacterium
ACCGTCTATAGGCCCGAAATACTTGAATCCCAGCTCCTCAAAGAGCATGTTCGGTATAACCAGATTCTTAATACTCTCCTTGATCTTGCTGGCAAGTTTCTGGGCCTTGCCCCCCAGAGTGGGCACCTTTCCAAGCAGCTCCCATACATCCTTCTCTATCTGGAGATAGAGTCTCTCAGTGGTTATCCTGGTGAGATATTTGGCCAGCGCCCCCACATTCCTGGAGATGGACATTTCGTTGTCATTGAGGACAATGATAAACCTGTCCTTTCCCATGTGTCCCGCCTGGTTAATACCCTCAAAGGCCAGGCCATTCGATATCGCCCCGTCTCCGACTACGGATATAACGTAGTAATCATCATCATTGTAATCCCTCGCCACGGAAAAGCCCAGCGCAGCCGATATCGCCGTGCTGGCATGGCCAACCCCGTAGGCATCATACTCGCTCTCGAATATATTGGGAAATCCGCTGATGCCCCCGTGCTTCCGAAGGGTATGAAACTGATCCCTTCTTCCGGTGATTATTTTATGAGCATAAGCCTGGTGCCCCACATCCCACAGTATCTTATCCCTGGGAGCGTCGAAGGTGTAATGTAGCGCCTCGGTAATCTCCACACTCCCCAGGCTGGAAGCAAGGTGTCCGCCTGTTTTAGAAACCGTTTCTATTATATACATACGAATTTCTTCGCTTAGCTGTTCCAGTTCATCCCTGGAAAGCTTTTTCAGATCCTCCGGCCCGTCAATATCCTGAAGCATTCTGTCAGACTCTCCCGTTTCAATAAATCAGTGTGTACGCCAGTATTCCCCCAAGAACAGCCCCTGCAAATATATCCAGTATCCTGATCTGCAGCACCCGCTCTATTCTGATTCCTCCTTCGGGGCTGAACTCTTCACCGAGAGCGGTAAATATGTTAATGGTCCTTACCTGTTTCTCCTTTTCCTTGTTCAGCCTGATATTATCATGAATTATGGTAATGCCGTATACGGTAACCACTGAAAAAACCAGGGTGGAGTATCCGCTCTTGATTCCCACGCCGGCCAGAAGTGAGGAGAAGACGGTTGAATGAAGGTTGGGCATTCCGTCCACCCTGAACAGGCTCGCGAAATCAAACCGTTTCCTGACCACAGAATATACGATCATCTTGAGGAACTGAGCGATTGCCCCTGCCGTTATCGGCAGAAGAAAAATGTATTTGTACAGCATATGATTGGTCATCTCAGTGAATCCGGTTGATTATCAGGTCGAAAATGTAATCTATCAGGCCGGCCGGTCCGTTGTCTCCCACCAGCCTTGAGGCCTCACTTATAAGCGATTCGGCCTTCTCTCTGGACTTTTCAGGGCCGTAGACCGAAGGATATGTTATCTTCCCCCTGGCTGAGTCCTTCCGGAGCTGTTTTCCGACTATATTCTGGTTACCCTCGAGATCCAGAAGGTCATCCACTATCTGGAATGCCAGGCCTGCCATTATTCCCGCTTTCCGCAGACGTTTCGATTTCTCTGTATTTCCTTCAGATATAATAGCCCCTATCTCCATCGAAGCGGCTATAAGTTCAGCGGTCTTGTTCAGGTGAATAAATTCTACCTTTTCAGCTGACGGCTCGGTACCTTCTAAGCGGATATCCGCGGCCTGCCCACCCACAAGATGCCTGGAACCTCCTGAATTGGCCATCGTCCTGATAGCACCAAGCAGATATTCAGCAGGTACTGATTTAATGGATGCGAGAGTCTCGAAGGCAAGAGCCTGAAGAGCATCGCCGGCCAGTATGGCTATGGCGGGAGAATATTTAATATGACATGAGCTCTTACCCCTTCTGATATCATCGTCGTCCATACTGGGCAGATCGTCGTGGATCAGTGTGTAGGCGTGAAGAAACTCCAGGGCTGAGGAGGCATTCAGCGCCGCCTCCTGATATCTGTTGCCGCAGATATGGTGAGTCCACAAGCAGAGCAGCCCCCTGATACGCTTGCCGCCGTCAAGGCTGGAATACCGCATAGCCTCATGCAGAATCTCCGGTTCCACATCCTGCCCCGGCAGGATCTCATTCATACGGGTATCTATCCTGATCCTGTCGTTCCTGAATTTTCTTTCCAGTCCTTCACGTTTACTTTTCATCTTTTTCACTTTTCCCGCTCCCTCGCTTCCTTTCTCCGGAGAGCTCTTTGATCTTGCTGTCTGCCCGGTCGAGTATTTCCCGGCACCTCTTTCCTATCCTTACACCCTCTTCGTACAGGCTGATACTCTCTTCCAGCGGCACATTCTCGTTCTCCAGCCTGCTGACAATCTCCTCCAGCCTCTTCATCGATCCCTCAAAGCTGTCTTCTTTCTTATTCATCTCCCTTTATTTTCCTTTCTTTCACTTCACACCCTATATTTCCATCATGGAAATGAACTGCCACCCTATCCCCGATATCAATATTTTCTACATCCGAAATCACACCTGATCCTTCCATATCTGTGCATATGGCGTAACCTCTCCGCAGAACCCCTGAGGGGTTCAGATCGGCCAGCGCTCGGAGCTTCCCCTCCAGCTCTTTCTCCAGGTATTCCTGTTTCCACACAGATCTAACTTTCACAAAATTCAACCATTTGGTCAACCTTTCATTTAGAGCGCTGATACGTGAGGAGGGCCCCCTGGACTCCAGTATTTCAGTTTTTGAGGAAATCATGTCCCGGCTCTCTGAGAGCCTCTCCTTCAATGAACCTGTGAGGATTAGAAGATTCCGGTCTGTTCTTTCCCCGGCCTCTCGTAAATACCAGCGAATGTGCTGATGAAGCCTCTCCATGGAATCATCCAGAATGAATCGGGATCGTTCCAGTTTGAACAGTACCGCCGGGAATACATTGTTATTCAGAAGGTATTCAATCAGCCTGTAGCTCTGTTCCGATCGCTGAGCGACCGCCCTGTCCAGCCTCTGGTTAAGAGAAACCAGGCTCTCTTCTACTTCATCTCTGTCCGGAACGGCCAGTTCAGCCGCCGCGGTAGGAGTGGCTGCCCTGGTATCCGCTACCAGATCGCAAACGGTAGTGTCTGTTTCATGACCTATCCCGGTTATGACCGGATACCTTGATTCAGCTACCGCCATGGCCACCGGCTCTGTATTGAAGGCCCAGAGGTCCTCTATGCTTCCTCCCCCCCTTGCCAGTATCAGAAGATCAATCCCATCCGTACTGTTGACCTTGCCGATAGCCCTTACCAGTGATTCAGACGCTCCGGATCCCTGGACATCCGCCGGAAAATGGGTCATGCGCGCCAGAGGCCATCTCCTGGCAAGAGTATCTCTGATATCTTCTATTACCGATCCGGATATTGAGGTAACTACAGCTATATCAGATGGGTATGATGGTATTCCACGCTTTCTTTCATCCCGGAGATATCCTCCGCTCCTGAGCTTTTCTACAAGCTTCTTCATCTGAAGCTCCAGCTCCCCGCGGCCGGCCGGTTCCATGTAATAGACCAGCAGCTGGGTCTGGCCCCTCGCGCCATAGTGGGTAATCCTTCCCCTGGCATATACCATCATGCCGCTGTCAGGGCCGAAAGGAATGTTTTTAATGTAATTCCTGAAGATAACGGCATTTATCATGGACCTCTCATCCCTGAGCGTGAAATAGATATGTCCCGAGTTATGTATCTTGAAGTTGGCTATCTCCCCCATAATATTTACGGAATGAAAGGTAGCCTCAAGGTTCTGTCGCAGCGCTTCTGCTATTTCGGAGACGGTGTATATCTCTTCCCTCATAGCCGACTTCTCCCCCTCCCCCTGTATTGATCAGGACCCGGAGGCCATCTTTGCCGCCTTAAGTGTATTCTTCATCAGCATCGCAACTGTCATTGGCCCGACCCCTCCAGGTACCGGGGTAATCAGCGATACACGCGGAAGGACTGATTGGAAATCAACATCACCGGCAAGACGGTACCCTTTCTTCCTGGAAGTATCCTCCACCCTGTTTACCCCCACATCTATGACCACGGCATCCTCCTTAACCATATCCCCTGTGATAAATTCAGGTTTTCCCACAGCTGAAACCAGTATATCTGCCTCCCGGGTTTCCTTTTCAATATCAGGAGTGCGGGAATGACACACGGTAACTGTCGCGTTACCCTGCTCCAGTTTGCTGGAAAGAATAAGAGCCATCGGCTTGCCAACTATGATGCTTCTGCCTATGATAACCGCTTTTTTGCCTTCCGTTCTTACCCTGTATCTCTTCAGCAGTTCGGTTATTCCGAGTGGAGTACAGGGGATGAACTGGGGGTTTCCCTCCACCATCATACCTAGGTTGAAAGGATGTATCCCGTCAACATCCTTCTGAGGGGAAATCCTCCTGATAACCTCATTCTCATTTATATGCGCAGGCAGCGGCAACTGAACCATGAAACCGTCTATCCCGCTGTCGCTGTTGAAATCTTCTATAATATCAAAAAGCTCGCCCTCTTCCAGGTCATCGGGCAACTCTAAAAGTTCTGATTCTATATTGCATTTCTTTGCTGTCTTGATCTTGTTTCTGACGTAAACACGGGAGGCGGGATCCTCGCCAAGGATGATCACTCTGAGCGATGGCGCCCGCTTGCCCCTGCTGAATTTCTCAGCTTCTTCTCCAATCTCTTCTACAATCGATTTTGCGGTCGCCTTGCCGTCGATAATCCTCTCATCCCGAATATCCAAGATATCAATCCTCCTCAATCCTCTCAAAAACCCTCAGCAGATCAGTTGCCCTTCCACTATCTTCATCGATCTCTGCGAGCAGGCCCTGTATCACCGGGTCTGCCCCCCCCGCATTAAACCGGTGCCTGGTTCCAGTCAAGAATTTTCTTATAACATTCTTCTTCTTCATCCCTATCACGGAATCTAGCGGTCCGGCCATACCGATGTCTGTCTGATAGGCAGTGCCTCCCTCGAGTATTCTTTCATCCGCCGTGGGAACGTGAGTATGGGTGCCCGCCACCACGCTGGCCCGGCCGTCAAGATAGAAACCCAGCGCCAGTTTCTCGCTGGTCGCCTCCGCGTGAAAGTCAACGATTATTATCCTGGCCTGCCCCTTGAGCTCCTCCAGGATCTGATCCGCCTTTCTGAACGGGCAGTCTGTGGGTGGCATGAATGTCCTTCCCTGCAGGTTTACCACAGCTACCGGCACCCCATTGAATTCCTTGACCAGGTAACCCCTGCCCGGAACATCAGGAGGGTAATTGGCCGGCCTGAGAATATCCTGGTCGGTATCCAGAAGCTCAACACCCTGGCTGTTATCCCATATATGATTTCCGGAGGTCATTATATCAACCCCCGCCCGTGATATTTCATCCTTTACTTTTCTGGTGATTCCAAACATTCCGGCACTGTTCTCCACATTGGCCACGCATAGATCCGCCCGGTATTTTTCCCTTGTAGATGCCAGACCTCTTCTAAGCGCGCCCCTTCCCACACTGGAAAGAACATCGCCCAATAAAAGTGCTCTCATCATTATTCCCGTTCCGCCGTGTTGGATTTAATTACTTGGCGTAATCAATCGCTCTGGTCTCTCTGATTACCACTACCTTGATCTGGCCGGGATACTCCATCTCTTCCTCAATCTTCCTGGATATGTCTTCCACCATCTGGATGGAGTAATCATCGGATATCTTCTTCGAGTTGACCAGAATCCTCACCTCTCTCCCCGCCTGGATGGCGTAGGCCTTCTCCACCCCGTCGAATGTATCAGCGATCCGCTCGAGCTTCTCCAGCCTCTTGATGTAATTCTCTATCGTTTCCCTCCGGGCTCCCGGCCGCGCTCCTGATATTGCGTCAGCCGCGGATACCAGGTGGGCTATAAGGCTCTCTGCCTCCACTTCTTCATGATGCGCTTCGATGGCGTTCACTATCAGTTCACTTTCCCGGTATTTCTTGGCCAGATCCGCGCCGATGGCGGCATGTGTGCCTTCCAGCTCGTGGTCAGCCGCCTTTCCAATATCATGCAGAAGCCCCGCTCTTTTTGCCACACTCACGTCAAGGCCGAGTTCTCCGGCCAGAAGGCCGGTAATGTAGGCAACCTCCTTGGAGTGCTGAAGAACATTCTGGCCGTAAGAAGTCCGGTACTGCAGCCTGCCCAAAAGCTTTATAATCTCGGGATGAAGGCCGTGGATGTTAAGGTCCAGATAGGTCCTCTCGCCTATATCCCTGATCTCCTCCATTAATTCATCCTTGGTTTTCTCTACCACGTCCTCTATCCTGCCTGGATGTATCCGGCCGTCCTTTATCAGTTTTTCCAGAGCCAGCCGTGCTATCTCTCTCCTTATGGGATCAAAACCTGAAAGTATTACCGCTTCCGGCGTGTCATCTATAATCACATCTATCCCGGTGGCATTCTCGAACGACCTGATATTCCTTCCCTCTCTTCCGATTATCCTGCCCTTCATTTCGTCGTTGGGGAGTCCCACCGCGGAGACGGTAGTCTCGGTTACATGATCTGCGGCGCACCTTTCTATTGAAAGGGTAATCAGCTTCTTACTGATCTTATTAGCGGTCCTCTCGGCCTCATCCTTGATCTCCTTGATCATTTTGGCCGCCTTGTGCTTCGCTTCATCTTCAAGGTTGTTGATAAGCTGGTCCCTGGCCTCTGCAGCGCTCATACCCGCTATCTTTTCAAGCTGCTCGTTCTGCCTTTCTATAATCCTGGCCAGTTTCTCATTCTTATCCGATATCGCCTGAAATTTCAGGTCAAGGTTCTTCTTCTTCTCCTCAATGCTGAATTCCCTTTTTTCCAGAAAATCAACCTTCCGGTCAATATTCTCCTCCCGCTCCTTGAGCTTGCTCTTTCTCCTATCCAGTTCCTTCTTGCTTTCCCTGGTCTCATTCTCGAATTTCAGTTTGGCGTTATACCATTCATCCTTAGCTTCCAGGATCAACTCTTTTTTCCTGGTTTCCGCTTCCCTCTGGGCATCTGCTATAATCTTCTCTGCGAGCTTCCCGGTATTCTTCAGATTCTTCTGCGAGATCTTCCTGCTGGCAAACCAGCCGATTATGAATCCCAGAATCAGGACCAGGACACCCGGTAGTACAAAATTGACTATTATCTCCTGAAACATGATTGCTCACCTCTCAATAAAAACGGATCGATCCAATTCAGGATATGGGACGAATAAATCTAAATATTTTATCAGCGAATCTGAGAGATGATACGGGCGAAAAGAAAATTCCCCACTTGATGCCGTGAGCAAAGCACTTTTTTAAGCCCTTCAATCCATTCTGGATATCCTCATAATCAGTTCTGCCTTCCTTCCGGAGGCCTGACATCCCTGATCAGATATTTGGATTCCCGGGTAAAAAGTGTTGGCGAAAAAAAATCTTTACTATCACAAACATAGTAGGGAATTCAAATGCTGTTTTTATCTGCCAACGGGTGCTGGAGGAAATGTTCTATTTTGCTGCTCCCAGCCTTGAATCGATTAAATCACTTAATTCCACAGCCTGTTTCTCAAGTTCTTTCCTGCTTTTCTTGCTATTCTCTTTCTCCTGAAACAGTTCATCCGTAATATTCAATGCAGCCAGAATAGCAATTCTGGACTGTGACATGATTCCACTGGAATGGGCTATCTCCCTCATCTTCCTGTCCACATACCCGGCAATCTTATGGAAATACTCCGGATCTCCCACTCCCTTAATTTTATATTCCTGACCAAAAATCTCCACCATTTCAGAGTTCTTTTCGGTCATAGTAAAACCTCTCTCAAGATTAGTGCAGCCTGAACGAATTCCCCTCAACCTCTACCCAAGACCAAAATATCAGCCCGGCGCTTAGATGTCAATTTTTTCCAGTTTACCGAGCATCATCTCTATCCTGTTGCTGATCTCCTCTCTAACTCTATTCAAATCTTCTTGCTTTCTTTCCTGTTGCTGTAAATGATCAACTTTTCCAGCCAATTCCTCATTCTCATTATATAATAGATCTAATTTGTTTTTCAACTCATTATTTTCCTTTTCCACCCTCTCCTTCTCCTGCCGGAGAGACTGGATGATATTGGCTGCCTTCTCAATCTTTTCCTCCAGTACCTTGAATCCCGCAAAAGTAGTTTCTTCCATAAAGCTCTTCTCCTATTCCTGCCTTAAAAAGACCTTCAACTCAAGCTCGAGAGCTCTGAGTATTTTATCTATAATCCTGTTAACCCGGCTGTCTTTGAGAGTTCCCTCAGCAGACCTGAAGCTTAGAGAAAAAGTGTAGCTTCTCCGGTCCTCTTCGGATTGCTCATCCCTATAGTAATCGAAAAGTGTGATATCCTCAAGATATTTTGAATTTCTTAGCACAACTTTCTTTATATCGGAGAATCCTACCCTTTCGCCGGCGATCACGCATAGGTCTCTCTTTACCGCAGGATAGGGACTGGGCCTTACATATCCCTGCTGCATGAATGAATCTCCCAGCGTGTCCAGGTACACTGTGAAATAGAAGACTTCAGAATCCAGCTCATCACCTGCCTCCGCCCCGATCATTCCACTCTCGGCCACCAGCTTGTTCCGGTTGAACCACTTGAACATGAATTCCGGCCCAGCTTCAATTTCCCTCTCCAGGCTCAAATCATCGATCGGTACGAACATGGCCAGTATTCCTTCCAGCTCGCCATTCATATCAAAATAATCGAATTTTCTCTCTTCGATTATCCACTGCCGTGGAAAGGCATTTCCCGAATACAGCGCGGTAAGATGCATCTGCTCGTCAGGCAGCCCCTTCCCCTTCTTGCCGGGAAGGAATACCTTTCCGAGTTCGAAAATCCTTATCCCCTTCTGCTCAGCGCGGGGATTGTCTTTCAATACCCTCAACAGCCCCGGCAGCAGCGAAGTCCGCAGAGATGTCTGAAGAGAAGTAAGTGGGTTATCTATCTGTATATAACTGTTTCGCGGATCCTTCTCAGGCCACCCGAACTTTTCCGGGTCTTTCATATTCATGAAAGAGGATGTAATTACCTCCGCGTAACCACGGGCGGCCAGGTAGTCAGTAAGGTAACTGTTACGTTTTTCCACCGGATCTGATTCGGGGTAGAGATTTCGAAGCCCCGCTCCTTCTCCCTTGATATTATTGTAACCGTAGGACCTTGCCACCTCCTCCACCAGGTCTATATCCTCTATGAGGTCCAGCCGGTAAGTTGGAACTTCTACCTTTATGGTATCGCCGCTGGATGAACATTCCAGATTGAAGTTCTCCAGGTGCCGGGATATCTCTTCGCTGGACAGATTAGTGCCGATAATTTTGTTGGCGTAGGACCTGTCCAGTTCAATGGATGATTTCTGCACTTTATCTCCGCCGATATCGCTATAGCTGCTCTTCACCCTTCCCGCTCCCAGCTTTTCTATAAGATAGCAGGCCCTGCGGATAGCGAAAACCGTAATGCCGGGATCGGCTCCCCTTTCAAACCTGTAGGAAGCTTCAGTCTCTATATCCAGGTCTCTGCTTCCGGAGCGGATTGCACCGGGATCAAAGACCGCGCTTTCGAGCAGAATTTTATCAGTTGCGCCGGTGACCTCTGTTTCCTGCCCTCCTATGATACCGGCAACCGCTACCGGGACCTCTGTATTTGTTATAACCAGGTGATTTTCTGACAGTTCTCTCTCATTCCCGTTTATGGTTACGATCGACTCTCCCTCC
>WJIX01000009.1 GCA_014730075.1 bacterium
AACCTTCTTCCCAGACCTGTACCTGACCATCGATTTTATCTGTTCTCTATCCCCCGGCTCCAGGAAACCGCTCCAGGCAAAGACAGCTTTGGTTATGAAAGGAAAAGCTGCCAGCCAGAACAGCGCGCCCGCAACCCCCGTATATTCCGCCAGAAATATCCCGGCAAGAGCCGCCGCGAGGGCAATCCCTGCCAGAGCTCCAAACCGGCCTCCAACCCCGCCGTAAAAACCTTTCCTTTTCGCAATGGCTACTGCGGCAGTCATCTGAGCGGCGGCCCCCAGCAACTGCGCCACTGCCATCCCCTTCAACCCCCACAGCATGATCAGGAAGGGAAATCCGCCGAAATAAAAGAGCATCCACAGAAAATCGCACAGCAGAGCCCATTTCACGAAGTGAAGCGCCTTCATGGTTACCAGAAGCGGAGCGATGAAAGCTGCAACCGGAACCGCCGGCAGGAGTATCAGAAGAACCGGGTAGGCTGATGCGTATTCACTCCCGGAGATCATTACTATCACCTGCTTGCCCACTACCGCAGCAGCCGCCGCCATCAGAATGGATATGGACAGGCTGACCTTGGTAAACAGCCTGATCTGACCCTTCAGCTCGTCCCACCTGCCCTCCTCGTAGATCCTGGTTACTTCCGGCTGCAGTGCGATTATCGGAAAGCCCAGGAATCTCTTTATAAGTTTATTGATCCTCTCGGCGATATGAAATACTGAGATCAGGCCAACGGGTACCAGGGAGGTCATCAGAAAACGATCCACATCCTGGAATGCCAGGGCGACCAGGCTGAGAATTACACTGATTCCCCAGTAAGAGCGGAAAGAGGGAAGGATGATATGATCCCTGCGCAGCTCCCTCGAGCCGATCAGCCTTGAAGTCATAATAAAGTATAACGGATAACCGGCCAGGCAGACCAGCAGATTGGCCCCTGCCAGCGCCTTGAACAGAATGGGAATACTCAGATCCTCCCTGATCATAAAAATATACCCGGTGAACATCCCCAGGTAGAGAAGTTCCAGAATCATCTGGGTGCTCATTACCCTCAAACCCTTGAACCCGCCGTAAAGCAGGAGCTTCAGGGCCAGGGATACCGCTGCCAGAGTCACCAGGGGAGCCAGGCCAACCCCCGAAACGCCCTCATTCAGACCGGAGGGAATCCAATCCATCCAGAACCTGGAACCGGCATAGAGGGCTCCGCCGAAAACAATGACCACCGCCGTGGAATAGATGAGAAGAAGGATCGCCCTCCTGCGGTTCTCTCTCTCCTGGTAAGAGGGGAGATACCTCATCAGTACCTGCGGAAGCCCCAGCAGATTGACCGTTGCCAGCAGCACCAGCAATCCACGGAGCGCGATGAAAGTGCCGAATTTCTCCGCATCCAGGTATCTGCTGAGTATCCCCAGCTGAATCAGGGTGAACACTATGCTGAATCCTCCGCATATCACAAGGGATACTGTATTCTCCAGCAGTTTTGATTTTCTTCTCATCCGCCCTGTATTTTCCTGATCCACCTGCACCACCTTTTCTCCGTGCTAACAATCAGATGACTGTACTCTTCTCCGCCCAGTGATTCCTTGAAGAAGATCAGTCCCCGGTCTTCTCCGCTGCTTCCCAGGTTGAAGTAATTCATCCCCTGCCGGTAGGCTCTGAGGACTGAATGGTATATCAGATATGAGGGGACCCCCAGCTGGTTTCCTTCGATGGAGACGCCGGAAATCCAGGCCTGGGCCATATTGCCCCCGTAGAAATCCACATGACAGCCCAGCATCCTGCCATCCAGGAAAGCGCCGGAGAATGATAAAGTCTCCCCCCTCTTCTCGAAAAGATTGCCGAACAGGTTCAGGGGGAGGGGATGGACACCACCCCATCCGGCGGATCTCTCCTTGTATATCCGGTAGAACTCATCCAGCTCGCCCCGGGTCTCCAGGTCCCTGACATTCACCCCCGCTCTCCTGCTTCTCCTGCAGATTTTTCTCTTGGTGCTGCTGAGCTTATTGGCACTGTAATATTCGAAATCCTCCTTGAGTTCTATGATGCGGCTCTCCGCTGCCCGGGCGGGGAACCGGACTGGAACCCAGTCTCTCCAGCCGGGATCAAAGATTACCGCGGTTGAATTGAGACAACCCGCCCTGGAGGATATTTCAAGAAATTTTCTTATCATCTCCGCTCTCAATTCAAAGTTATCCGCCAGCGGAGTGCCGTAAGTGGCGAATGGCAGGGAGCGCAGATAATGAAATGGGGTCCTGCTGACCCTTATCACCGGCATGGCACCCTTCAACCGCCCCCCCTCTCTCGCGGTAATCCAGAAGGAAGAGAAATCATCAAAGGAGGATACCAGAACGCGCACCCACAGGTCTGAATTGAAAAAGGAACTGAAATTGAAGCGGGCCAGAAGTGGTTCCAGTTCTTCCTGTTTTATTCTATCTTCTATCTCTAATTCAACCAATTGCATTTACCGCTCTGCAGACTTGAACCCGGGCAGCAATTCGCTGAAAACCGTCAGCAGCTCTTTATCCCGGTCCTGACTGGCCAGCTCCAGCATTCTCTCCAGGTCTCTTTCCTCAATGGCGGGAAGGCTGGCGGATGATTCCGCCACCATGATTTTCTTCTCACCAGAGGGTACAAGTTCTTCGTCCCCGCTTACCAGCTCCTCATGCATCTTCTCTCCCTCCCTTAGCCCGGTAAATTCTATAGGTATCTCGGCACCCGGCTCGTGCCCGGAGAGAATGATAATATCTCTTGCCATCTCATGTATATTCAGAGCTTCGCCCATATCCAGTATGAAGATTTCCCCTCCCTTTCCGATGGCGGACGCCCTCAATACCAGAAGAGCCGCTTCCTTGACCGTCATGAAATACCTGGTTGCCTCCGGGTTGCTCACCGTAACCGGACCACCCCTTCTTATCTGCCTGATAAACAGAGGGACCACACTCCCGGCACTCCCAATTACATTACCGAAACGGACCGAGATGAACCGGCATCCGCGCCCGGACCTTCTGGCGGAGAGGAACCTTTCCATAATCCGCTTGGTGGCTCCCATGACACCCCTGGGGTTGGCCGCTTTGTCGGTGGATATGAAAACGAATCTCGAGACATCGTTATTTTCACAGGCACGCATCAGGTTAAGGGTAACGCCTACATTGTTTATTACTGCCTCGGCGGGGTCCCTCTCCATGTAGTGAACATGCTTATGGGCAGCGGTATGGTATACGATATCAGGGCTCAGCTTCCGGATCAGGTTCTCCGTGCGCTTCATGTCCCGCAGGTTATTTATAACCGTGGTAATGGCAAGGTCCCCCCTTTTCGACCTCAGCTCCTCCTCGATATTGAAGATCCTGTTCTCTCCCCTTCCCAGCAGTATCAGTTCCTCCGGATCTGACCTGGATATGCAGCAGCACAACTCCCTGCCGATGGTCCCACCCGCACCGGTTACCAGCACTTTTTTCCCGGCAATCGTGCTCTCCATCAGTTCGATATCGAATTCCACTGTTTCTCTTCCCAGCAGGTCTTCGATCCTTACCTCCCGGATCTGATTTATGCTCACATCCCCTTTTATTATTCCCATCAGTCCGGGCACAATCTTGTAGGGAACCCCGGCGTTATTGCACTGGTGGATCATTCCCCGCACAAAAGAGCCCCGGGCGGTGGGAATGGCAATAATTATCTCGTCAATATTCTTCTCCCTGACCCATTTCTGGAGTGAATCTGTTTTCCCGAGTACGGGCACCGAATCGACATAGCTTCCGATCAGCTGCTCATCATCATCCAGGAGCCCCACCGGTTCCATCCTGATCTGATCATTCCTGCTGATCTCTGAAAGGATCATTCGGGCGGCCTCGCCAGCCCCCACTATCAGTACTCTCTTCTCCTCCATATTCACCTTATGACCGCTACCTTTCTCAGTTCATAACTCTCTTCATTACTTATTCTGACCAGGTATACACCTGATTCCGCCCTGAAACCGTTCATGGTCAGCAGGTCCCAGACCTCTTCTCCATCCCCCACGTTATCCTGCCGGTGAACCAGTTCCCCCTCAATATTAAAGACCTCAATATCCACCTTATCCCCGATCCTGGAAATGTATACACCGGAATCACCCTCGCCTGTAATTACCGGATTGGGATAGAGAATAGCTTCGGTCAGTACCGAGCCGGAAAATAGGGAGATATCCGCGTCGATACCCATCAGGCCGTTCCTTGTTCCCACCCAGACCCTGTCAACCGAACTGTCGTAGCAGATCGAATTACATACTGATGATACCAGCGGACTGATTATTGAATAGGGATACAAACCTGAAAGAGTACTGTTCCAGCGGTCAAATGAGGTATAGGCCGCCACTACCGCTCCATCCTGTCCTATCACGTTCAGGCCGTTATCACTGGCAACCCATAGTTTTCCATAACGGTCCAGAGCAATATCATTCACGTTATTGCTCAGCAGCCTCCTGCTCCGTTCCAGTTCGCCGGTTGAATACTTCCTGAGATTACCGTTGGAGCTTCGACGAACCAGCCCGGCGGAGGTTGCTATCCATAGAGTTCCGCCTCTTAATTCCAGAGCGCTTATTTCCTCAGAAGGAAGCTGGTATCCGAACACCAGGGGGTACCATCCTCCGCCCCCACCGCTCAGGCTGCTCCATTCGAAACTACCTGTTTCCCAGACCACCACCCCGTAATTCTTTACCGCCAGGTATGCCTCCGTTCCGGTAAAGGCACAGTCTGCTATATTCCCCGAGGGGAGTCCCGAGGTGTTGTCAGGATTAATATGGATCCACTGATTGGCGCTGCTGCTGATAATATCCAATCCCTCTCCCCCCTCTTCCGGATAGAGGTCATCAGACAGAAACCAGATATTCCCCGCCGGGTCCTCCACGGCGTTCTGGTGCCTGATTGATATACCATGCTCACCCCTTGTAAAATGGCTCCAGCTGTCATCCCCCGCTGAAATCCTCTCCCCCAGCTCTATCATATCCAGCGGGAAGGATGAACCCAGTGCCGGATCGCCGAAGGCGTGGCACCAGAAGCGGTCATTGGAATCGCAGAGTATTGCCAGATTTGTATGAATCGAGGAAAGCCCCACACCGCTCCCCTCATCCAGGGATGTATAGGCAAAGTGCCCCTGGTAAGGTGAATAGTAAGATATTCCGTTGGTAACCGGACTGATCCATACACCCCCGGAAGGGTCCAGAGCTACCTTGCTGATATCATTATAGGTGATCTGCTCAGGCCTCCTGTTGACCCACTGGCTGTCCGCCCAGTCATAGAGGTAGAGGTTCACTCCCCTTCCCTCATTCGGCTTAATCGCTCCTATCCATGGATTCCCGGTCCCGTCTATTTCCAGAGCCCGCATCTCGAAGTTCCATCCACTGCGGTACGCTGCGGTGAAAAGCGACTTCATACCCCACCTGTCAACCGCACTCCACCAGGAACCCTGCCATTGATAGCAGGCGAACTCCGTAATGCAGTAGAACTGATTCTCATCCGAATCAAGTTTGACAAAGGCGCTGGCATTAGATGCTCCGTCTACTTCGGAAATGCTGGAGAGAAAAGACCAGCTCTGGCCGTCGAAGGTGTAAATACTGTCAGTAGAAGCGCAATAAAGCCCGCCCTGGTAAAGACAGACTGAAACCACCGGGGTATGGACCTGGTAATGATCATACTGGAGAGAGAGCCTGTTAAAACGGGTAATGCCCGCCCCGCTGGCTATCCAGAAAATCGAATCATTCAGGGCCAGTATATCGTAGACCTCTTCATTCTCCAGAAAATCGGATATTATCGCTTCCCTGGAAGGCAGTTCCTCAAAAAATTTCCCTATACCCTTTTCACATCCGTAATATATCTCGTCACCTACACTCTCTATTTCCAGAATATGATCGTCTATCAGCCCGGTCTCCGCCGAATACCAGGTCATTTCAGCGCTGGCCAGAGGGTCCTCTATACGGACAATTCCCTGTGCTTCGAATCCGACCCAGATATTTCCCTCTGAATCAAAGGTCATTACATCGGCGTGAGTTGATCTGAACTTCAGCCCGCTACCGTAATGGCTGAACAGAGAATCGGCCAGATTATAGGTCAGAATGCCGCCGTCAGTGCAGCACCAGAGAGTATCCCCCCGCAGATAGATGTTATTGACAGCGTTATGACAGAACTGCTGGTCCCACTGCTGAGCGGAGAGTGGAGCGCAGATAGAGAGAACTATCGCTGTTACCAGGCATATTATTTCTTTTCTTATCATTTAAGTTCCTCTTTGTAAAACCAACCGGGATATTTACCGGTAATGAACCATGGAATAGATCTGGTCAGCATTATCATATAACCGGAGAGGGTAATACGGTTAATTTCCACCGCCTCATCCTTAAGGGCCGCCAGGTCGAAATGGCGCGGGCTTACCCTCCACCTTCCTGATATTCCACACCCTGTCCCGGCCGGGGACCTTTCAAACTTCCGGAGAAGGGGGGGCGAGCCTATCAGCCTGAGGCTGCCTTGCAGAACCCTGGCAAACAGTGATGGTTTGAACAGATCGCTGCCTTCCCTGCCGGATTTGAAAATAACCCTCGGCCATGAAACCTCCGGGCCACTGAAACTGTATCTCTTTTCGCTTGAGAATTCAACCTTCCCGCCAAGAAGGCTGAATATTCTGAGAATAATATGGCAGAGGGATGAAAACAGTATCAGCGGAATAGAGAGCATAATTTCGAAAATCCTTATCAGAATGAGCCTCATTCTCACCACCGCACCCTGTTCCGCCGACAGGATATAACTGTTTCCCATTCTGCTGACTCTCACTCCGGCTCCCAGAAACTGACCTACCGCCGATACCAGGCTGATCTGTACAGTTCCCCTGAATGCTTCTTCCATCAGGTAGCGCACCTTCTTCCTGCTCTGAAAGGATGGGAATATGAATATCTCCTGAACCTTGAATCTGTCCAGAATGGCGGCTGTATCTTCCACCGATCCCAGTGAATTGCCTCCCTGGTTCAGGCAGCCGGCAATATCGATCCCCAGCTCCGGGGAGGATGATATATTCTCACGGAAAGCTTCCACCTCGGCGGGGCTGCCCGCCAGCAGAACCCTCTTCTGGTCAAATCCGGCCCTTACGAAGACTCTGTGTATCGACCTTACCATCCGCCTCAGAAGCAGGACCGAACCGACAGAGAAAAATGCCTGGGCTATAATTACCGCGCGTGAATACATCCTGATCCTGGAGAGGTAGGTGGAGGCCACAAGGACAGCCATGCCTGCCATGACCACCTTGATGACCCTCCCGAATTCCTCCGCCCCGGTGGTCTCCCTGTGTATTCTGTACAACCCTCCGAAGAGGAAGGCGAGAAAGAATATCATATTGTAGAAGATTACAAAGTACTTGTACCAGGATAGCGGATAGAGGCTGTTTACAAAAAGAGGGTCCGCCGCCAGGCGCAGATAGTATGCCAGGAGAAAACTTGCATTGATCGCTATGAAATCGGATAGGATGAAGACCATTGATTTGAATACCGACCGGTGCCTCTTCAGGAAGTATGATATCCGGTTCCATTTTTCATAGTAGCGAAGCAGGCTCACCAGGTGAATCAGCAGAGATCTGTTTATCAGCGAACCTGCGCTGGCTCTCTCATAGTAGTGGGTCATCACCGAACCTGGAACATAGTAGACCTTCCAGCCGTGCTGCTTCATCCGGTAACACCAGTCCACATCTTCAAAGTAGAGGAAGAATCTCTCATCCATCATTCCCGCGTTCTCTATCGCGGACCTCCGGACCATCATACAGGCTCCTATGAGCCAGTCCACTTCCCGCACGGTACGGTGGTCAAAATCAGTCAGCAGGTGTTCCCGGAGAGATTTCGCCCGGGGGAAGATTTTCCCCAGAAAGGTCCTTCTCAGAAGCAGCGCCCGGACGGTGTAGAAGGAGCGGCATGAGTACTGCAGGGAACCATCCGTGTTTTCCAGCCTGGATCCCGAGATACCCGCTTCCGGGTGTTTCTTCATGAAATCAACCAGCCGGTCTACCGCGCCTTCCCTGACTATGATATCCGGATTCAGGATCAGTATCATCTCCCCTTTCGAAGCTGAAATCCCCTGGTTGATCCCCCTGGAATAACCCTTGTTGATATCGTTGGGCAGCAGCCTTACCTCCGGGAAATCGTTCTGGATCAGCTTCACGGTATCATCCGAGCTGGCGTTGTCCACTACTATGGTTTCAAAACTGCAGGAGGGGGGATGGCTATTCAGGCTGGAGAGACATTTATCTACAACTTCAGAGCTGTTGTGAGTGATAATGATAATAGAAAGATACATAAGAGTGTTTTCTTACTTTCAGGATTTCTCCGGCTTCATACCGAAGAGACTCATAATCCTCAGGCGCCAGACCATGAAGATCGCTTCCCAGACAATCTTCCTGGACATTTTGGAGACTCCCACCCGCCTGTCTGTAAAGATAATCGGTATTTCACTGATCCTGAAACCCATCTTCCAGCACCAGAAATTCATTTCAATCTGGAATGAATAGCCGTCGCTCCTGATTCTGTCCAGAGGAAGGCTGCCCAGAACCTCTCTCCTGAAGCATTTGAATCCGCCGGTGGAGTCGGAAAGGGGCATGCCGGTGATTATCCTGGTATATATATTCGCTCCGTAGCTCAGGAAGAGTCTCTTCAATGGCCAGTTTATAACGGTAATACCGTTAAGATACCTGGATCCTATTACCAGATCGTTATCTCTTATCTCCTCCAGAAACCTCTTTATATCGGCAGGATCATGCGAAAAATCGGCATCCATCTCAAAGACATACCTGGTATCGGTATTTTCCAGGCACCATTTGAACCCGGCGATATAGGCCGAACCCAGTCCCATCTTCTTTTCCCTGTGCAGCACGTGGATCCTCTCGTTTTCTCCGGCCATCCCGTCGGCTATCTCCCCGGTCCCATCAGGAGAATTGTCATCCACAATCAGCACATCCACCAGCGGAGTAACATCCAGTACCGTAGATACGATCTTCTCCAGGTTTTCCTTTTCATTGTAGGTGGGAATGATTACAACAGCCTCCAATTTAAACGCTCCTTCTTCTGTGAAAATACCAGCCGCAGGCCGAAATGATCAGGGACAGGACAAAAGAGGTTACCGAAACTGTCAGAGAGCCCTTTAGAACCCCTGAATCATATTGTAATTCTATCTCATGATCGCCCGCCTCATCCAGTGGAATCGCCCTGAGGCAGTAGTTGGCCTTACGGATCTGAACATCCTCACCGTTAACCTCCGCTTTCCATTCCGGGTAATAAATCTCACTCGCCACCATGATGCAGGGAGACTCTGTATGAGCCTTTATACTTATGGAATTAAGCCCGTAATTCACGATCTCGGCCCTGCCGCCCTTAACGGAAGGATTATCCAGCTCGATCCTTTCTTCCAGAAGGACCTCTCTGGATGGGTCAAACCCGGGCGAGACCAGGGTGCCCAGCATCCTCTCCGGGCTCATTTCCCTCTGCTGATCGACCAGGAATACCCTGGGAAGAAAATCGCTGTTCAGGTAGATCGACCTCTGCCCCCTCTGCCATACCAGGGGGTATCTGCTGTTCTCTCTGAACAGGGGAAACTCGGAGAGTATATATTTTACATTCAGCATATTAAGAATATTAACGGGGATACTCCCCGACCTGAATGACTCAAACATACTGTCCATCAGGCTCTGATAATTCTGGAGCTTGGCGGCATGATACCCCCCCGTTGAGAATATTCCGTGAATCATATACCGGTTCTGGTTGAATGGATAAGCGTTGTGGGACCAGCTTCCCAGCCTTGCCGCCGGAGCGGGAAAAATCCTGAAGACAGAATCATCCTCCTTAAGGAAATTGATGGTCTCGTCCGCCTTCTTGAAATCTTCCTCCATCCTCTTTTCCCTGACGATCCTGTAGCTTTCTGAATTCCAGGTTCTCTCCGGATGAATGATCGAACGGGATACGGCAAAGAGGTCAACAAAGACCAGAACGGCCAGCACCAGGAGTATATTTCCCCTGGAAATCCTGCCCATTGAAGCGGCCAGAAGAAGC
>WJIX01000112.1 GCA_014730075.1 bacterium
AGACAACCCCGGCCAGCACCATTCCGGCTATCATCCCCGACAGGCATAGCAGAGCCGCTGCTGCACCTGCAACCACCGCTCCACTTCCCGCTCTGATAATCCTGGTCAGGAATCCGAACCATATCCCCACGGCCACGAATGTTCCCACCATCAGCAGAACGCTTTCAGGGCCGATCCTGGCTGAGGAGAACCAGATGTAGAGTGCGGTTATCGAAGAGGCTGATATCACGCCACCCGCCAGCATATCCCTGTCGCAGATCGGCATCCTGGACCCTCTCAGCGAGCCGGCCAGCGACAGCAGGACAATGTACAACCCCGCCTGGCCTCCCAGGAATGAAAGCACTTTCCAGGAACCGGAGAAATAGCTGTGCATGAAGGTCAATCTGGAAAGAATGATCAACGCCAGACCCGCAGCGGACTGCCACCCGATCCTTCCCCTGCCCCGGGCGAAGCGCAGGTACACACCCACTGCCGAGAGCAGGAGAATCACGATTCCGTAGGAAGCGGCTCCCGAGTACCCGGCAAAAATCTCTTCTGTCCAGTCAATAATCAATGGAATATTTTTCTTCCCGATCTGGTCCTGAGTCTTTCCACTATTTTTATATAGTCCGCGGATTGCAGCTCGCCCTCGTCGAAGAGCACATCCACGAAGGTGGCTACCACCGTGGCATCGAACTGAGTCCCGGAGTTCTGTACCAGCTCGTCGATAGCGCCCAGGGGAGAGAGCTTTTCACGGTAGGGACGGTCACTGATCATCGAGTTGTAGGCATCAAGTACCGAGAGTATCCTTGCTCCCAGAGGTATCTTGTCACCCTTGAGGCCCATGGGATATCCCCTGCCGTCTATCCGCTCGTGATGGAACAGTATTATCTTGCTGACCATCTCCACGAACTCAAACGGCCTGATAAGCTCCGCGCCCCGCTTGGTATGCTTCTTTATCTCTTCCGCCTCTTTGGCAGTCAACTTCAGGGTCTTCTCCAGTATGTTGTCTCCTATGCTGGTCATCCCGATATCATGAACACTGGCCACGTACTGTATTACCCGGGCCTCTTTCTGATTGATATTCAGCTTCTTGGCCACCTTGACCGCCCAGGTAACTACCCTCTTTCTCCTGCCCATTACGTCATCCTCGTATATTTTCAGGACAGATCGGAGCGAGTGCAGGGTCTGTTCGATGAATCCGTGGTAATCCTCGGTCAGCTTGATCCTCTCTATCACTTTGGAGATCCTCATGCTGAGACTCTTGAGAAGGGCCAGGTCATCCTCGTTGAACGATTCGCCGGATGTCTTGTTATTGACGTTTATTACACCCAGGATATTGGAACCGACCATGATAGGCACACTTATCAGGGACTTGGTTTCGTACTGCGGCCTGCTCTTGCCCTCTGTTATGCCTATCTCCTCGATATTATCTATGAGCATTGGCTTGCCGGTTTCCACCACCTTCCCGGCGATACTGCTTCCCACCTTCACCCTGGTGTTCTCCACTATATCCCGGTCCAGGCCGTAAGCGTTCTTTATGAACAGCTCCTCTCCCTCTTCATCTATAATCATTATGGAAACTATCTTGGCAGAGAGAACCTCGGCGACCACTCTGACCGCCAGGCCGAACATCTCGTTTATTTCTTCCTCTATCTCTGAGGAACCGGAGAGAAGCCCCAGCAGGTTGGTGAAGTGGTGCTCCTTCGGGAGGGTAAAGGTAAACTCGGTGCCTGATCCGATATCGCTCTGGACGGCGATATCTCCCCCGTGCTGCTCTATTATGTTCTTGACGATGGCAAGCCCCAGGCCCACGCCCCGCCCCAGACCGGTCTTGGCCTGGTAGAACCGCTTGAAAATGTTCTTGATATCGGCTTCTGATATTCCTTCCCCTTCATCCCTTATACTTATCTTTATCGACACCGGCTCCTCCACGGTGTAGATATATATCTTCCCCCCGGAATGAGAGAACTTGATGGCGTTTCCTATTATATTAATGAAGACCTGCTTGACCAGGTCGGGGTCTCCATCTATTCCGGGTATATCATCCGGTACGCTCTTGAGCAGTTCCAGATTCTTTTCGCTCAGGTACGGCTGCAGGGATGATTCCACATCCGCGAGAAGATCTGCCAGATTAATATTCTCCCTCTTGAGGGTCTTCTGCCCGAACTCTATCCTGGAAACATCCAGCACCTTGTTGACCATCCTGATAAGCCGCTCTGTTTCGTTCAGAATAACCTTCAGGAATTCTTTTCTCTCCGGGAATTCGCCCTCTTCGGAATGCTCCATCAGAGATTCCACGTAAGCCTTTATCGATGTCAGCGGTGTCTTGAACTCGTGTGAGAGATGGGAGATGTAACCCACCTTCAGCTTATTCGAATTGCGAAGCGAATCGTTTTCTCTCTCCAGCCTGTTTACCCTCCGGTCCATCACCTTGTACAGCCGGCTCTTCTCGATCGCGCTGGCCAGCTGGGCTGAGAGTATGGTGAGCAGTTTAAGGTCCTCTTCCAGCACTGAACGCCTCCGCTCCTCGCCCCCCACCATCAGGATGCCCACATTGCCGCGGCTGGAGATAATCGGCACCGCGATAAATGAATCTATTTCCTTGCGGTCCAGTATCATCGATTTGGAGGCCATGTCATGGTCTCTTACATTTTCGATTATAAGGCCGCTGTCATCCTGGAACATTTCCCTGACCAGTGGGTCCCGGGTGCAGTTCTTGCAGGGATCCTTGGTAACTGTATTTTTTTCATTTATTTCCACGTAATCGAGAATCTCGTTTTCATTTGCCAGAAGCATTATCGCCGACCAGGACCTGTCCAGCAGCAGGGTCACTTCCTTGCAGACCATCTTGAGCAGGGTCTCCAGGCTGATAACCGAGTTGATCCCCAGGCTGATATCATGCAACCTGGTCAGCTCCATAATCTTGTTTCTGGACCTCTCTATCTTGCTCTCGGTCGAGCGGAAGAAGACCAGGAAGTTCTTGTAGTAGGCATTGAATACGTACGACATCAGACCCATGAATCCTGCCAGTATCAGAAGCACCCCGGCCATAAAATCCCAGTTCATGATCGATTCATAATCCCCGGGGTAAGAGGAATAATGAGGTATGGTATCTGTCAGTTCCATGGATGCCAGAGCGCCCAGCAAGGTCAGGGAGATAATGGTTACCATAACGCTGGTTAATACTGAAGAGTCCACCCTGGTAGAGAAGAACAGCGGCAGGGCTATGATAAAGAGAAATGGACTCCAGACCGTGCCTGTCAGATAGATGATCGACAGCACGGTAATAACATCCACCGCAATGGCTGCCCCGTTGGTTATTCTCTCACCGATCAGGCTATACTTGCAGACTGAATTCTGAAAAACAGCGATTATGAAATGGAGGAACATCGATGCCAGGAATACACTGACCACCAGTTCCGAGGGGAAGGTAAAACCTGCCAGTTCCCTGGAGAGATAGAGTATCACCAGTATAGTGGCAAGCTCTATCATCCTGATATTCAGGACATTTATCAGGTCAGTATATTTTCTTTCATTCTCCAAGAGATGCTCCTGTCCTTCTCTCTGTTAAACTCTCCACCATGGCGGGAAAATAGAGGGTAAGGGTGCATCCTTTTCCCCGCACCCGGTTTTCCTCCAGCTTTCCTCCCAGGATCTCTATAATATTCCTGGCCAGGAGAATCCCCGGCTCATCCGGCTTCACCGGATAGTATTCGATTTCTTTGGCCCGGGCAGGGCAGATCAGGTCTATAATCAGAAAGCCCTTCTCTTTCCCCTCACTTTCTGCCCAGACCCTGGCGGTAACCGACGCGGATGATAGACATCCGGATTTTACCGCCGCTGAGAAGATATTTCCCAGGACGACGGCCAGGGGATTTCTCTGAACAGACACACCGCCCAGCTTCCGGTCCACCTCGTTCATGATCACTCCGGGCTCTTTGCAGTACTTCTCTATAACCTCTTCAACCAAATCCCTTATCTTTACGCTTCTTATATCTCCCGGCTCCGGCTTTCCCTGCGAAGAGCGAAGCAGCTGCATATAGAGATGTATCAGCTGCTCCAGGTCGTATATCGCCTCCTCGGCGCGGAGAAAGTAATGCTCCCTGCGGGAGCCTGAACCCTCTTCCCCCTCCAGGCTGCCTTTCAGCAGTCCCAGATAACCCTTGATGGAGGATAGCGGTTTGATGAATTCGCTTCCGGCTAGAAGAACAGCGGTATCGAGGACCCTCCTGGCCCTGTCCAGCTCGCCCCTGACCCGGGCAAGCTCGCCGCCGGAATCCGCCTGCGAGATTTCCTCTTTCCGGGTTAGGTTCTTTTCGCCTGCAATAACCATCTTCTGCACTCAGGGCCGCCTTCTCGGCAAACCATCCCTGAAGATCCGTCCCGGCGGGGGAATCGGTCTTCCGCTCAAGTTTTCATGGTATCGGACTCAACTCCGCTCTGCCTTCTCTCTCTGACCAGAACACTCCCTCTCATCTTCTTTCCGTATTTCTTCAGTTCAGAGGCGATATCGCTGACCTGCGCGAAGTGCTTGAGTGATTCGCCGCCGTTTTCAACCAGAGCGACGGTAAGCGACATCAGGGGCACCCGGTTCTCCCGGCCCAGACGATCCTTGATTTCAAGATATCCCCGCCGGATATCCTCTTCATCCATCAGCACCAGCGAGCCCTTATCGAATTCATCTATGATACGTTTGGCAACTCTGTCAGCTTTTTCCAGGGAGGTTATTACCACAAAATCATCCCCCCCGATATGGCCTATGAAATCATCCTTGTTCCCGAGCGACTCAACCGTTTCCTTGATGATATCAGCCAGAAAGAGAATCGATTGATCACCCTTCTGGTATCCGTAATAATCGTTGTATGCCTTGAAATTATCTATGTCGATATAGAGGAAGGCGAAAGACTGGGAGCGGTCCAGAAGAAGGCTCAGCTCTTTCTCTATCGCCTTGTTGCCGGAAAAACCGGTCAGGGGGTTGGCATCCTTCTGCTTCTGCCCCCAGTCCAGGACATTCTTAACTCTCAGCAGGAGCTCTTCATTGGAGTACGGTTTGACCAGGTAGTCATTGGCCCCATTCTCCAGCCCCTTCAGCTTGTCCCCCATCTCACTCCTGGCGGTTAGCATTATTATCGGGATATGACTGGTCTGGAAATCATCCTTGAGACGGGTGCATACCTCGAATCCGTCCATCATCGGCATCATAAGGTCCAGGATAATAAGATCGGGCGACATTTCCCTGGCCAGAAGAAGCCCCTTCTTCCCATCCTCAGCGCAAACGGCCGAATATCCGTTCTTTTCCAGCTGATATTTCAGGATCCTTCTGATATGCTCTTCGTCGTCAACTACCAGTATTCTGGGGTTATCGCTCTTTAAATCAGCCATCTATTCTCCATAAAACAATTTAACTTCTCCGGACCCTGCAGCTATATACAGGTGGGCCTGAATATTCAAATTTGATTTTTCGCAATATATATGCCAAGTAACGGCGGGGAAATCGGAACCCCGGCCTGTGCGGGGAAATGGCTGTAATGTTAAGCATTATAGCCCGTTACATTGGCTTTTCGAAGAGGCATCAGCAGCTTATAACACGGCTGAATTGCAATGGGATTTTTGCATATAGCTGATTTTCAGGCAGGGTTATCCCCCTGCACAAAAAACGGTTAGTTGTGAATATCAAGGATATCGGTTATCTGGCTGCTACCGCCAGGATTTCAGTTCGCCCCGGGGGAAAGAATTGAGCTCCATCCCGTCGGTCACTCCAGCTTCTATCCTATAGCTGGCGGCGCAGGCTATCATGGCGGCATTATCGGTGCAGTACTCCATCCGCGGCCAGGAGACCTGCACTCCCAGCGGCTGGAACATCTCCACCGCGAACTCCCTCAGCCGCCCGTTCGCCGCCACTCCTCCAGCCAGGTAAATTCTCTCTGCCGAGCTCCTCTCGGCAGCCAGCACCGCCTTGCGTACCAGCACATCCACGATAGCTTCCTGAACTGAGGCCGCTATATCGCTGACATCTGAAGAGGATAGATCCCCCATCGATTCCACCTGGAGCTTCACCGCGGTCTTGAGCCCCGAGAAGGAATAATCACATTCTCCCGAGTTGATCAGCCCCCTGGGAAAGTCATACGCGCCGGGGTCGCCCTCCCTTGCCGCCTTCTCGATATTGGGGCCGCCAGGGTAGGGAAGCCCCAGGAGCTTTCCTGTCTTGTCGAAGGCCTCTCCGGCGGCGTCATCCCTGGTACCACCCAGAAAGCGGTACCTGCCGATCTGTTCAACCTCCAGTATCTGGGTGTGTCCCCCCGAAACTACCAGCACCAGGCAAGGAGTTTCGAGCCCTCCCTCCAGGTCGTTCGCCAGAATATGTCCCTCCAGGTGATGCACCCCTGCCAGCGGAACCCCTCCCCCGTAGGATATCCCCTTGGCGAAGGAGAGCCCCACCAGGAGCGACCCGGTAAGCCCGGGCCCATTGGTAACCCCGATACCGGCAAGCTCCTCCAGTCCGATACCACCCTCCCGCAGTACATGCCTGTAGAGTGGAAGCAGGGTCTTCATGTGGGTTCTGGAAGCTATCTCCGGGACCACTCCACCGAAATCCTGGTGGGCCATCTGGGTGGCGGTCTTCTGAATTATTACCCCCGCCCTGCGGGAATATAGAGCGCAGGAGGTATCGTCGCAAGATGTCTCTATACCGAGATAGACCTTCTCCATAACTCAGCTCCAATCCGCCGGCAGAACCAGATTTATATACCTCACCTTGGGCGGCAACCCCCCGCGCAGGTCCACCCTGGTGACCGAAGCGTTAGATATGGTCAGCCTGTGCATATGGTCCAGATCCATTCCCAGCCAATGCACCAGGGCGGGCTTAATCAGATCGCTGTGTGAGACAGCGGCAGCCACCCGGATATCCGGCTCTGAGGCAATCCGTTCCAGAGAATCGACAACCCTCTTCTGAATATCTTTTATCCCCTCGTTAAGAGAAAATTTCGAGCCGGTTGGTTTCTTCATATACAGCCGGAAATCGGGGTCCGGCTCAAGCTCCCGGAAGCTCTTTCCCACCCATTTCTCGAAGGGGGACTCATCCAGTCCCTGGTCAGTAGTTACCTTAAGTCCCCACCTGCCGGCCAGGATCTCAGCGGACTGGCGTGTCCTCTCGAGGGTGCCACAGAACAGAGCTTCCACCCCCGCGTCCTCGAGAAACCGGGCAACCCTCGCAATACCTTTTATTCCGTTTTCGTTCAGTGGGACCGGCTCCCTGCCCATTACCATCTTCCGGCGGTTCCAGTCGGTTTCACCGTGCCTGACAAGATAAAGAATCATATAAACAGTTCTCCCTGGTTTCATTCTCAGCCATTTAATTCATCCACGATCTTAACCAGCTCCAGCAGGTCGTCTATCTCGTAATCGGCTCCGGACTTCTTGACCCCGAAGGTGTCTCCGTAGCGGGCGAAGACTGTTTTCATCCCTATCTCCGAGGCGCCCGCTATATCCCTCTCCGGCCAGTCGCCCACCATCAGGGCCCTTCCGGGGACAAGCCCAAGCTCGTTCAGGACCCTCTTGAAAGGTATCGGGTTCGGTTTCTGAACACCGGTATCCTCGAAGGTCAGGACGATATCGAACATCTGATGCAGCTGAAGGTAGCAGAGCCGCATCCAGGCCTCCTGCCTGGGAGCATCGGTAATTACCGCCAGCTTAAGGCCTCTCTTGAGCAGTTCCACCAGAGTCTTGTTGACGTGAGGATAAAGAACCAGAGTGGCCTCCCTGGCCCTCCGGTAAGCAACTATTCCGGCGGCCAGTATCCTGTAATCCACCTTTCCGAGCAGATTCTTCAGGAGCTGGTTGAAGACTCTCTGGTACTCTATCCCCTCCTTTTCGTAGATCTTGAATATCTCCGCTTCGATTTCGGCGGAGGGCATCAGAAGGCCCGCGTCAACCATCCCCTTGGCGGCAGCCTCGATGGCAGAATTCTTCATCCTCACGAAATCAGTGAGGGTGTTGTCCAGGTCGAATATAATCAAGTCTATCACATCTTTCTCCTTGTTGCGCTTCCCCTTTGAGTTATATTCTTAAATATGCAGGATGATGATAATTATAATAATCAGGAGACAGGACCGGTGGGGAAACCATCCCTGTTCGACGAGATCAATAATTATCTGCTTCTCTTCTACGCACTTACCTGCTTTATAATCTATTTTACCCTTTCCGGCATGCTATATATCAGCGGTTATATTACGGCTATCCTGATACTGCCGGGGATTGTAGCCATAGTTCTTCCGCTGGTGCTGCTCTCCTCCCGGATATCCTCCTCCTTCAGCGAAACCTACCGGCTGGATAATCCCCAACCTGCGGTCCTGGGGCTGGTAATACTGGCCAGCGTATGTATCACCCTCCCGGCCGACGCTATCGCCGGATTTTTCGAGCAGTTCAAGGCCAACGACTCAGATTATATCAGCTTCCTGCTCGCAATCAAGCCTAAAGGGTTTCTCAGCTTCCTGGCAGTGGCTTTCGGGATAGTCATTGTGGCCCCATTCTCTGAAGAACTGCTTTTCCGTGGGTTCATCCAGAGAATCATGCAGCGCAACATGAGCGCGAAGCTGGCGGTCCTTCTGAGCGGGCTCCTGTTCGGGCTGGCCCATTTCGACTTAACCCTCATGCCCGCAACCGCCCTCATTGGAATTTTCTTCGGGTACCTCTTCGTGAAAACGGGAAACCTCTTCTACCCTTTCTCGGCCCACGCGGCTTACAACCTCATCTCCCTTCTCAGGCTCCATTTCAGCTCTGAAGCGGACCTTAAGAAGGAAAGCGTATACTCCCCTCCCTGGCTATGGGTGGCTGTTTCCGTGGGGCTGTTAATTTACCTGGTCTATCTCCTGGAGAACCAACCTGAGGAGAGGAGTTCCGGCAAAGAGGACGGAACCCTATAAGGATCCGCTCAGCTTTCCAGCCGGGTAGTCTCTCTTCTTCCCTCTTCCCTGTCCACGAAATAGAACAGCACACCCCCCGCAATGAACAGAACCGATACCGACGCTATACTGATCCTGGTGGCAAGAGTTCCGCCTGCTCCGGCCCTGGAGGCCAAGACCGCCACCGCGCCCATCAGGCCGGGGCCTATCACCGCCGCGAATTTACCCACCAGGTTATAGAACCCGAAATACTCAGCTGATTTCCCGGCCGGTATCATTCTGGCGAAGAAAGAGCGGCTGAGCGCCTGGATCCCTCCCTGCACCAGCCCCACCACGGCGGCCAGGATGAAAAACTCCTCCCTTGTGGTCATGAATGAAGCCCCTATTGAGACCAGCAGGTAGACGGCTATCGCTATGTATATCCCCCGCCTGGCTCCTATCCTGCGGCCGATATAACCGAATCCAAGCGCCGCGGGGAATCCTATCAGCTGTGTTGCCAGAAGCGCCAGCATCAGGTCCGAGCTCTCCAGCCCTATGGAAAGGCCATAATCTACCGCCATCCTGACCACGGTATCCACACCGTCGATATAGAACCAGTAGGCCAGAAGGAAGAGGAATATATGCCTGAGTTTTCTTATCTCGCCAAAGGTGCTTCTCAGCTCGGCCAGCCCCTCTTTGATCATCACCCTTCGTTTTACACCCTCAGGAGGTCTCTTCTCCTCCACGAAGATTATAACCGGAATGGTAAATATTCCCCACCACAGTGCCACGGTCAGGAAGGAATACCTGACTGCCTCGGCTGCAGAGGAGAGCCCGAAGGTGGCCGGGGACGTTACCATCCAGATATTGAGGGCGAACAGTATCCCCCCTCCCAGGTACCCCAGGGCGTAACCGAGCGAAGATACCGATTCCATTCTGTCGCGGGGGGCTACCAGGGTCAGGAGCGAATCATAAAATACATTACCGCTACCGAAAGCGGAAGCTGCGAATATATAGAGCAGTAGCGCCAGCGCCCATTCACCCTCGGCCACCACAAAGAGCAGCGCGGTTGTCAGGACTCCCAGATAGGCGAAAAAGGTTAGAAATCTCTTCCGGGCGCTTCCCCGGTCGGCAATCGCTCCCAGGACCGGGGCCATGACCGCCACCATCACCCCCGCCATGGAGTTTCCAATCCCCAGCCGGGCGGTGCTCCCGGCAGCTTCCATCCCGGCGCACCAGTACTGTTTGAAGAATACCGGGAAGAACCCCGCCACTACCGTGGTGGTAAACGCGGAGTTGGCCCAGTCGTAGAGGCTCCAGCCTATTATGGAATATTTTCCTCTCTTTTTCACCGCTTCTCCGGTACCGTGTAAATGTGGCTGATAAAAAAGAGGGGGAAGCTGCATTAACAGCTCCCCCCTTCAAGGCAGTATTTAGCCTAATTAATCCAATTCAGCGAGAGGCTTGCCCTTGCTTACCTCGCCATTGTCGATTCTGATGTTAAATCCACATTCAGGGTTATTACATACCCAGGCCTTATACCGAATAGGAGCTCCGTCTCTTCCGTAATCGGAGAGAGGGATCAGAACACCTTTTTCGCACTTAAGACAACCGGTAAATCTCTCTGACATATTCCCTGCCCGGCACGTTACGGCCGGGACTCTCAC